>JAPLFI010000437.1 GCA_026390755.1 Ignavibacteriota bacterium | reverse complement strand
TCTTTAAAATATCTTAGTTTTTCAGATCTTTGTTTTTTTAGTACAAAAAATGTTTTACTAATTAATCATAAGAATATTATGAAAAAAAAAGTGTTCCTTAGTTGTTCCTTTCTCAAGCATTTAAAATTACTAATCATCTTTTCTTTTCTGTTTTGTGTAACGGAAAACATATCTGCGCAAACAACATATTATTCCCAAGGTAGCTTGATATCTAATACATTAACCAATTGGAATACTATAAGGACCGGAGGTGGAGCAAGTCCTGGTAATTTTACTTCTGGTGACATATTTCTGATTCAAAATGGACATACAATGTCAACATCGAGTTTTGAATGGATAATATCAGGGGTGGGTTCTAAACTTTGGATAGAAAATGGTGGGACACTAATTGCGATTTCTGCAATAAATATTTCAGTCAATACAACTTTCCAAATTGACGATGGAGGCACTTATAAACACCAAAACACATTTGCATACGAAGATTATATTTTGCATGGTACTGAATTATTTTCAACTAATAGTAATTTTGAAATTAATAGTTCGAACACAACAGGTCCTGGCAATACGGTATTTGGAAATTTAATAATAAATTTAACAAGTGACCCGGGGAGTACTGTAAGTTTAGGTGGAAATATTTTGACCATCAACGGTAATTTAGATATACGAAATACATCAATAAGAGAATTGAGAATCAGCTATAATAAAGCAGTAACCTTAACTATTGCAGGTGATTTGAAAATTTCCGGAGGTGTTTTAAATTTTTCAGATGGTTCTACAGCAGGTATTATATTTATAATGAATATTGCAGGAAATTATAACCAAACAGGAGGAACATTTACACATACAAATAGTGGTTCAGGTAATGAATTGAAAATTAATTTTACAGGTACGGGAAAATCTTTTACACAAAGCGGAGGAACATTAACAAATACAAAAATGAATTGGGATATAAATTCCGGTGCTTCATATACTCTAAATAATGATCTGTCCGTAGCAACTTCAAGAACATTAACCGTAAATGGAACTCTCGATTGTTCCTCAAAACTCGTCACGGGTTCAGGTGCTTTTAGTCTTGCTTCCGGCGGGACATTAAAAACTCCAAATACAAACGGAATAACTTCTTCCGGAGCAACAGGCTCAATACAAACTACAACTCGATCATTTAGTACCGGCGCAAATTATGAATACAATGGTAGTTCTGCACAAGTGACTGGTGGCGGACTTCCTTCTCCCGTTAATGACCTTAAAATTGATAATTCAGCCGGAGTGACACTTACTGGGTCTGAAACCGTAAATGGACATCTCTATCTGACAAACGGTGCTTTGATTCTTACAGGAACAACCGTATTAACAATTAGCGACCACCTTGTTGTCGGAAATGGTTCTTTTTCTGATGGGGATAATACAGAAATTATTATTGATGGAACCTTGGATGAAGAAATAACACCGCTTGGTCAAAGTAATGGAATACCAACTGTACGTAACTTAACTTTCTGGTTGCCATTTGACTGGAGTTTAAAATTATATCATGACCTGCGTGTGACACGGAAACTTAAAATGGTTGAGGGAAATTTAAAAACAAACGGACATACTCTGATATTAGGTTCTTCAGCAGATAATCCCGGAGAATTAGTATATGAAGGTGGAAAAATAATCGATACATTCACTAGATGGTTTGCCGCAGGAACGAATTCATTGCCTGTTCTCTTTCCCATCGGAATTATTTCAAACAGTACTAAATATTACAGGCCTGCGTCAATTAAATTCACAACTGTTCCGACAACAGGCGGGACATTGACTGTTCAGCATTTTGGAACCGATCCGGTGATGTATAATTCCGGAGCTTTGAACGATATCGGTTTTTCACTCAATAGATATAGTATGTCCGGTTATTGGCAGATTGATGCCAATGGAATTACTGGTGGAAATTATGATGTGACTCTTTCGATGGATGGTATTACAGGAGTTACCAATGGGAACGTGGACAAACTCCGTATAATGAAACGTAGCAGTACCGAATCAAATCCTCCTTTTGTAATAGATGGCTCTCCCGGAACAAATTCAGGATCATACACGAATCCGACTATGGTCAGAATCGGATTATCAGGATTCAGTCAGTTCGGAATTGGAAGCAATAGTGATTATAATAGTCTTGACGGTGCATTACCCGTCAATCTCTCTTCATTTAATTACAGTACTTCCGGAAATAATGTAAAACTTAACTGGGCGACTGCCGGCGAAAACAACAATTCCGGTTTCGATGTTGAAAGAAAAACTTTATCGGGTACTTATACAAAGATTGGATTTGTAAAAGGAAAAGGAACTGTAAACACAACGACAAGATATTCCTACGAAGATAAAAACCTTCAGACCGGAAAGTACAAATACAGATTAAAACAAATTGACTATAACGGTAACTTCGAATATTTTGAACTTAACGGTGAAGTGGAAGTAGGCGTACCCAATAAATTCAGCATATCCCAAAACTACCCGAATCCGTTTAATCCAAGTACAAAGATTAATTTCGATTTACCGGCAGACAGCAAGGTTACATTAGTTATATATGATGTTACCGGCAGAGAAGTTGCAAAACTGCTGAATAACGAATTTCATTCAGCCGGATATTACACTGCTGAATTTAACGCTTCAAAATTCTCAAGCGGAGCCTATTTCTATTCGTTTACAGCAAATAATTTCAGAATGACAAAGAGAATGATTATTTTGAAATAATTCAGGTTAAATATTTTATTCCGCATCCACCGCGGACATTCTCACCTCCTCATCAAGCGGCAGACAGTATTCAAGCGCGGCTTCGGGAGGCGCTTCAAGAAATTTCAGACATTCGTCAAGCCTCATTATCACAGGCATACGGTTATGTATGCTTTTCATAAATGAGTTCGGCGTTGTTGTAATCATTGACGCCATAATTACAATACCGGTGCTTGCCGCCGTTTCGGAAGCGTCCGGGCGCAGTGACTCATCAACGTCATCCCGACTCCCTGCTGTTTCCTCTTTCTTTCGAATGAAAATCGAAGGTATAAAAAACAATGAATCTTCGTCAAGCGAAATCCTCTGCGGCATTTTCCTGCCTCCCTTTTCAATCCATTCATAAAATGCCGTTGCTGGTATCAGACATCGTCCCGACCCGAACGTCCGTCTCCAGTAAGGTTTCTCCCGAATGGTTTCAATGCGCGAGTTAAATATTACGGGAGCTTTTGCGTCGAATTTTATTCCCCATTTCGCAGTAGTAATGCCGATTTCCCCGTTCTTCTGCGGTATGACAGTTATGATTTTATTCGTCGGTGCAATGCCGGTTGTCCTTAATCCGCTCATTTCTTCAAGTGTGATTTTTCCGGACGAAACTTTTTTAAGTTTCTTGAATATGCTTTCGCCTGTTTCTTTATTTTCAAATCTCGAGCACATAATAATTAATGTAATTTAACACGGAATTCCCCGTCAGATGCAATTTTCATATTTTATTCAAGATATACAATGAAAAATAATCAATTATGTTTGGCTGTATTATAAAAATGGGTAGATGAATAATTATCACTAAATATAAGATTTTGCTCTTATTCTCAATAAAGTTCTTCTCTGTGTAACTCTGCGTTTTCTCTGTGACCTCTGTGTAACTTCTTTTTATTACACATATCTATTCATTTTTATAATACAGCCTTATGTTTTT
>JAPLFI010000085.1 GCA_026390755.1 Ignavibacteriota bacterium | reverse complement strand
ATGACGAAGTCAGGGGGCTTGGGCTGTATTTTATTATATTGAATCTTCGTAAAAAACATCACACTCACTGCCACATAAATCCGGAGAAAATAAAACAGGCTTCAAAAAAATCAAAACGCGCTATTATCACTGCGCTCGGCACGATGATGTTCTTTTCTCCGTGCATTGAAATCGAAGCATATTTCTTCACAGCGGGACAGTACGGATGGGCGGGTATATTAACTCTTTCGGCGATTTATCTGATTGTTACGGTGATTGTGATGGTGATAATTGTTGAACTCGGAAGAAGAAGCCTGCAACTGCTTAATCAGAGACTTCATTTCCTCGAGCATTATGAAAAAGCAATTACGGGCGGGATATTAATTGCTCTCGGAATCCTCACCTTTTTTGTGCATTTTTAACCATTCTTATCTTTTTTCTTTTGCTTTAATCTTTAGCTCTTATTGTAGAAAAAGTTCTTATCTTTTCCTCTAATCTTTAAATTCGTGAAAATTCGTGTTAAAAAAGCTCTTCTCTTTTGGTTTTTCTAAAAATATCCAATCGAAAATCAAACCTCTGATTTTGATTTTTTAACATCAGAGATCAGAGGTAATACCGTACTTTTTATTAATTCTCTCCAAATCTTTTTTTAAAGACGCAGGATTTTGTATATATTTCTTACTCAATCTGTCGCGTATACTACGCATCATTTTAACAGCATCAAACTTTTTCTTAATCGGTTTCATTTACTAACTCCAATGGACAGCGGATATCTATCAATCCATAGCCATATTTTAAATTTACGGAATTATAACTTTTTATTTTTAATTAGTTTATTTCCTGTCTTACGCACTGGGACACCCAAAATTAATTTCAAATAATTTCAATAATTGTGCTTGTTCATCATTTATAATATATCGATAACTTTCTCGGGACTCAATTCGGATTTTTTGTTTTTTAGCTGTCGCTCCAGTTCTTTGTAAACAAGACATGCCGCAAAGGAGATACAAATGTGTGTCTCTATTCTGCGTTTTAAATAGTGAAAAATAGGTCGTATGCGTAAATCTGTCTTTGGTATTCGGAATGTTTTTTCAGTGTGCCATAGCTGTTTGTATTGTGCTATAGAAAGCATTTGCCAGCTTCACAAGGACTCTGAATCTGCAACGATAGGTGATTCTGTGTTTATAGAATTCCTGTAAACAGATTTTTTATTCTTCATAATTGTTTTTATCATATCTTTCGATTTATTACTAAGGTATTCCAGTCTCTTATTCACAGGTACATTCTTAATTTCTTCATAAAGACTTTCCTTCCATTCCCAAACTTCAATTTGTGATTTTGATGTGTAATTATTCATAATTTAATAACTCCAACGGTGTTATAAGTCTGAATTCTCTAAAATAGTTATTTGATAAATTTATTATCTTGACCTGCCTTTCTTTTTGGATATTCGCAAGGTGTTTATAATTCCAGCTAACGAGATAATCAATGCCGTTTACGACACAAACAGCTATATGATATGCATCCATAAATTTCTTTTCCGGTATTACCTTTTCCTCGATATATTTATTTGCCAGGTATTCAATCTCGTCTGTTTTATCGGTAGAGATAAAATCAATAGGATATTTCTCTATTATTTCCAGTAAACTCTTTCTCTTGTCTAAGTTTTTTGTTTGTTGAATTTCTTCTATGACTAATCCGGAAATATAAGTCAGATATTTATTTTTTTAATAAAGTTTTCAAAAAAGTCTATTGTTATTTCTTTCTTTTCCGGCGCATCATCCGCAAATAGAAAGTTTATTACCGAAGTATCAAGATAAATTTTATATATTTTGTCCAAAGTACAATATATTTATGACATAAATTGAGCGATTAAATTATTAAAAACAATTCATTATTACAAGAACATCGGTTTTTGAAAAATTTGATATTAACAATAAATCTGATTCATCTTCTGCTTCAAAATACAAAATTGATTCGGGTTTGCCCCAATATCCTTTCATTCTCTTGTTGTGCCTGAATATAAAGTTGTACAACCTTCTTCATATCTTTAGAACTACCGATCGTTTTAAAAACATTGTACTTCCCAGAGCTTTTATCTATGATTTGAATACTAATAACACCGCTCTTATTTTTCTTTTGTCGTATGAACATACAACAATATTGTTACTGGGACACCCTATTCAAAGTCAAAAACGCGGTATTTAGTAAAATTTCGCAGGATTTACGCCCATGTTGAAAAAAGTGCGGAAGTCCGGAGCGACATATATAACTTCTGGTCTGTACGTTTTGTAAGTCCGAGTGTCGGTTATATAGCAGGGCGAACAAATGGCGGGGGCAAGATTCTAAAAACAACCAACGCAGGTGCCAATTGGTATTTTCAGACTTTTAATGCCAATGCAATGTTAACGGGTAATTATTTTACAAGTGTAGATACAGGTTATGTTGTCGGTTATTATGGGGTTATCTATAAAACAACGGACGGCGGAGGAACTTTGGTGGGAATAAATCACGGAAACAATCAAATTCCCGAGAAATTTTCACTTTCGCAGAATTACCCGAATCCGTTCAACCCTGTCACAAAAATTAATTTCGACATCGCAAAAACAGGATTCGCCAGTTTGATTGTATTTGATGTTCTCGGCAGGAAAGTTGAAACCTTGGTAAATCAAAAAATGAGTGCGGGCTCGTATAATGTTTCGTGGGATGCGTCACAATATCCCAGCGGAGTATATTTTTATAGAATCACGGCAGAGGGATTCAGCGACACAAAAAAATTACTGTTGCTTAAATAAAATCGGTAATGGTATTGTTGCTTTGAAATCCGAGTAAATCTGCGGCAGAAGTTTTTAAGATCTTATCAGTTATTCCACCCGGCTTCCGATTTATACTTTGTATAATAAACAACAATGTCCGCTTCGCTTTTATAATCCGTGAAATAAATCACCCAGTCGGCTTCCGATTTGTACTTTGTATAATACCAGATACCGCTCATCGGCATTGCCTCGCTTTTATATTTAGTGTCGTAAACCACAAGGTTTGCATCGCTCTTGTACCGTGAAACATATATCACCTTATCAGCTTCGCTCTTGTATTTGGTTATATACACAACCTGCGCCTCAGCTTTTCCCTGAAGAAAAAACATCACCACTGCCAGCGGAATTAACGCCCTTAATAATTTATACATAATTATGTTTTTTATTTTTCGTCGCGCCTTTGTTTTTTGGCGTATAAATTTACTCACTCTCCATACACTGTTATTATTACTACTCTATTGCCTCCGCGGTTCCTGTGCTCGCAAAGATAAATTCCCTGCCAGACTCCCAGATTGAACTTTCCGTCCGTAACGGGTATAGTTACACTGCTCCCGACAATCGAAGATTTTATGTGAGCCGTCATATC
>JAPLFI010000349.1 GCA_026390755.1 Ignavibacteriota bacterium | reverse complement strand
ACTTGTTTAATTAGTTGAAAGTTTTGGTCTTCCTTTTGCCTTATTCTTATCAATTACGTGATGTTTCCAGTCAACAACAATAGAACTTGAAACGAATACAGATGAATAAGTACCCGTGATGATACCTATTCCGAACGTAAAAGCGAATGCTCTCAGAACTTCTCCTCCGAAAACAAACAGAACCAGGACGGTGAGAAAAACGGTGCCCGACGTAATTATAGTTCTGCTAAGTGTCGCGTTAACGCTTTTATTCATAACTTTTTCGATATCTTCATTCTTGAACAGTTTAATATTTTCGCGGATTCTGTCGAAAATAATAACCGTATCATTAACAGAAAAGCCAATAAGCGTCAGGAATGCCGCCAGCATCTGCTGATTGAATTCGAGCTGTAACATAGGGAAAGTAGCGTCAAAAATCGCCACTGCTGATATTGTAATCAGAACGTCGTGGAACAATCCTATAACGGCGCCGAGCGCATAAACGAACTGAAAACGAAGAGATAGGTAAACCAAAATTCCGAGCAGGGAGAAAATAACAGCATATATTGCATTTTTCCTTAATTCAGCTCCGATTTTCGGTCCCACTTTGTCAACTCTTTTTACTTCGAAATTATTATTCGAAATATTATCTTTTATACCCTTCTGAATTTTTTCAGCAACTGTCTGCCCTTCACCCTGAAGAGGTGTTCGCAGCAGGTAGTCTTTATCGGAACCCATTGATTTTATTTCCATACCGACAAATCCCGATTTATCCATAGCATTACGCAATTCGGATACTTCCATTTTATCCTGAAAGGTAATCTGCATCTCTGTACCGCCCTGAAAGTCAATTCCGAGCGGAATACCTTTGAAAAATAAAGCCAATATACCGACCACGATTACTGCAAGTGAAACTACATAAAACTTCCGGCGTTTACCGAGAAAATCTATGTTTGTATTCTCAAAAAGTCTCATTTAAAATATAATTATTAATTTACAAATTCTGTTTTTTAACCGTAACTTATTTCTTTACCCTTTTCGAGCATCATGTCAAAAATAAAATGCGTTATAACGATAGCCGTAAAAAGGTTCGCGCCGAGACCGAAAAGCAGTGTCAGAGCAAATCCCTGTATCGGTCCCGTACCGAACTGGTAAAGAATAATACCGGTGATAATACTCGTTACGTGCGAGTCAATAATAGCCGAGAATGCTTTCTTGTATCCTAAATCAATACAAGTCCTCAACGGCTTGCCTGATTTCAGTTCTTCCCTTATACGCTCGAATATAAGAACGTTCGTATCAACAGCCATACCCAGCGTAAGGACAAGACCCGCGATACCAGGCAATGTCAAAGTGGCTTTAAAAGAAGCCATTATGCCTACAACAAATAAAACGTTAATAATAAGAGCGATATCCGCAACCGTCCCGCCGAATTTATAATATACAATCATAAACAATGCAACAAGTAACAGAGCCATGCCTGAAGATGTTAATCCTTTTCGTATGGAGTCTTCTCCGAGTGACGGACCAATTGACCTTTCTTCAGCTATTTTAAGCGGAGCCGGAAGAGCGCCCGCTTTAAGCACAATTTCAAGAAGTTTTGCTTCCTGAACATTGCCCATTCCTTCAATCTGAGAATTTCCGCCCGTAATTTTTGTTCGTATAACCGGCGCCGAATAAACAACACCGTCAAGAACTATTGCGCACCGTTTATTTATGTTGGCTCCCGTAATCCTCGCCCAGTCAGCAGAGCCTTCACTGCTCATTGACATTGTTACAATCGGAGTATTACTTGTGGGGTCAATATTCGACCTCGCGTCTTCGATAACTTTTCCCGTAAGCTCAGCGTCTTTCTTAAGGCAGTAAAGAGAATAAATCTTATCATTGCCCGCTACGAAAGATTTTTGTGACCATGCGAACATTACGTCTGACGGAATAACAGCTTTAACATCTTCTCTCTTCAGTATATTATCAACAGTTTCTTTATCCTGTTCCCTGACGTATCCGTCTGCTGTGCCGCTCTGCTCATTAAGTCTGACGAGATAAAAGAACGGAAATTTTATTTTAAATTCTTCTTCCGAAAGATTCTTTGTAGAATCTTCAATAGATGTGCCGGTATCTCCGGTTATCTTCGATGTATCGTTTTTCTTTGCTGTATCTTTTTTACCGGTTTCTTTCTTTGTCTTAGAAGTGTCTTTCTTCACAACGTCTTTCTTCACCGGGTCTTTTTTACCTGTCTTAGTAGTATCTTTCTTAGTCTCGTTCTTACCCGCTGATTCTTTTATAGCCGTTGTATCCTTCGAAACTAATGACTCGTTTTTCTTTAAGGAATCAGGTTTTAAATCGGCTTGTTTTTTCGCGGAATCGGTAACCTCTTTCCCGACGAGCACACTGTTAATTGCCTGCATAATTTTTACGGCACCTTCCGGGTCTTTCAAAATATGGAAAGTAAGCATTGCAGTACCCTGTAAAAGTTTACGCACTTCTTCGGGATTGCTGACTCCCGGAAGTTCTACAATAATCCTCTTACCGCCGATTTTTTGAATCTGCGGCTCGGCAACGCCGTACTGGTCAACTCTGTTCCTGACAATTTCAACCGCTCTTTCAATTGAATTATCAATTTCAGTTGATAATTTCTTTTCCACTGCCGCTTCATCATCCCTTACTTCGCCGTAATATGATTTCAGCGTTAATCCTCTTTCCCGTAATTTTGCTTTCAGGAGGTCGAGTATGGGCTGATCTGTCGTTTCGGCAACTACTTTAAGATCGTTTAGTATCTGTGTAAGCGTGGGGTCGTCTTTCTTTTTTGAAACATCCTGCAACAGCTTTATCACGTCAACATCAAGCACAACGTACATCCCGCCTTTAAGGTCAAGACCGAGTTTTATTCTTCCGTCCCGTGCCTTCCTTATTTTTTCGGCATTTTTGGTGACAAAATCAAGACTGTCAGGTCCTTTTAAACCTGCGAGCTGTTTGTTAATCTGATAATCGTTGTACGTCGGGTAGATGTACATAACCGCCGCGATTATAAATAACACTGTCAGTATGATTCTGAATAGATTCTTCTTCAAGTTTTATCTCCGTATTATAATTGCTTAAATTCCTGTAAAAAATACAAACTCCAAAATATATGTATTATTGAGCAAAGTCAATGAATTAGGCAGGTATATAATGTGTTTTTTAACCTGTTAAAATGTTTTCGTACGCCTGAATGGACTCGAACCATTGACCCTCAGCTTAGAAGGCTGATGATTCCTGAATTGTCCCTTTGTAACTTGTATATTTCTATGAGTGTTTATCACACCGTTTTTTTTTACTGTGTTTTTATATACATTTTCGTTTACCTCAATGCTCTTTTTATTATTTTTATCGCTTCATCTTTATCTTCTATCGTCTTTCTCAATTCCTCGTTTTTCTTTTCAAGCTCTTTTATTCGTTCCCTTAAGGATTCAGGATGCTGTACCCTGCTGCCCGGCAATAATTCGTTTATATCAACTTTCAGATAATCAGCAACTTTCATCAAAACAATTGCGTTCTTCCAGCTGCCTTTTAATTGAAATGCGTTTTCGAGCGTCGAAGCGTAAACACCGGTGTCCTTTTCTATCTGATAAGTGGTTATTCCCCGGCTTTTTATAATTTTCATTATATTCTTGCTTATCTCGTTAAGCCCCTTGTTCTTTTCCCTGTCGTAGGTTTTGAGGTATTCCTTATTGGATTTTGCAACCATATATTAATTCTCCTGTTTATTTTTCTTATTATTGTACTAATGTCTTGACATAACCTTACAAAACAAGTATATTAGTAGTACAAAGTTATTACAGTTTAGGTAATTTTTATGTAATTGTCAATTAATAAAGTAAAGGAAAAAACTAAATGTCAGACGAAACAAACCAAAACAGCAGGATTTTCAACGCTCTTGCTAATTTTCAGAAAGAGTACGCTCAGATTAAGTCCGATGCCACGGTAAAAGTCCAGACGAAAACCGGCGGTTGCTACTCTATTCAGTATGCAACATTAAGCAACATTATCGAAACCCTCAGACCGTGCCTGTGTAAACACGGCTTGAGTCTTTTTCAGGTTACGGAAATTGTTAATGATAGAACGTACCTGGTCACGTTCTTAAATCATGTATCCGGCGAACAGTTGCGGTCCGTAATCGAAGTTTATACTCACATTAACAAAGTTACCGCCGATGGGAAAATCATAAGCGTTCAACTGAGTAATCAGGATTTCGGTGCTGAGCTTAGCTACAAAAAACGTTACCAAATCTCACTGATAACCGGAACTGTAGCCGATGAAGACACGGATGCTAATGAATCGAGTGTCAACAATACCAAAGGTTTCAAAAAAGAAAATACGAAACCCGTCGAGCCAAAACAGAACGCGCCCGTCACGAAGCTTGCCGCGTTCAAAAAGAAAAAAGCTGAGGGTTCCGCCCTGCCTCAGAAACAAGCAATTTAGGGTATATAAATATTAGAGGACGTTTAGTCCCCTTTGCTTCCGGTCGGTTCTTCCACCTTGCCGGCCGGGTTTTTTAAAAACTGACTATTTTTAAATACAATTTTACTGACGATGGATAATAAATCTGCTGAATTAATCTTACAAAACTCCGACGGATTCGTTTCTCAATCGCCCCCCGCGAATAATGAGTTAATCTGACAAAACTCCGACGGAGTCGTTTCTCAATCGCCTCCCGTGCATAATGAATTAGTCGTACAAAACTCCGCCAACGCCGTTTCAAAAATCTGCTCCGTTCAGATTGGATCTACAGAATTAATTCTCCGCGGCTTTCTCGAAGTTGTCTCGCAAATGCGTACCGCCCAAAAAGAATATTTCCGTACCCGGAATAAAACCGCTTTATTCAATTCAATAAATCTCGAAAAACAAATAGATACTTTTATTAGTGAATTTTTAAAATCAAATCATAATACCAATGCCAAAGAAAATAATTCCTAAACGGGAGAAATTGCCCTGTGCCGTGCATTTCAGATGCTCAAAACGTGTTTATGCCTTTTTATCAAAGCTCGCAGCCAAAACCGATAATTCTGTTTCCGAAATCGTTCGCCACTGCATAAATGATTTTGCCGATGATAAAAAACAAACCTAAACTCCGCAGTATCAATGTCCATTTTTGGGACGATACTTATGTTATTTGTTTAAATCAGAAAGAAAAATTTCTGTTTCTTTATTTGCTTACCAATACGCTATGCAGTATTATTGGTGTTTATGAGATTACTCAGCATCGGATTTGTTTTGATACCGGACTGGATCCTCAGGATGTTTCTGATATTCTGAAAAAATTTGAGCAGGATGATAAAATCATTTTTTCCGATGGCTATATCATCCTCGTAAATTTCATAAAGAATCAGACTTTTAACCCGAATATGGTTACCTGTGCTCAAAACTATTATGAATCTTTACCCGATGCCGTAAAAAATCTTGTAAATTCTTTGAAAGTGTTCGGAACCATTACCCAACCCTTACCTAACCATTCCGAACCCTTACCCAACCCTTCCCAAACCCTTACCCAACCCTTACCTAACCCTTCCCTAACCCTTACCCAACCCTTACCCAACCCTTCCGAACCCTTACCTAATCCTTCGAAACCC
>JAPLFI010000614.1 GCA_026390755.1 Ignavibacteriota bacterium | reverse complement strand
GTGCTCCAGGTCTTCTTTCAGTTTCTCGCGTAACTCGTTTATTTTATTCTCAATTTCTTCGGTTTCGGTTTTAATTCTCCCTTTAAGCTCGAGGGTTTTTGCTCTTAATTCGTCATCTGTTAAACTATTGTATTCCTCATAATAGCTATTGATAGATTCAACAATCGGCTGAACTGCCTTAACGTCCTTTGCATGTTTAGTAGGAAACAGTTTTGTTAGTATTTTTAACATATTATATATTATCAGTAATTATTTTAATTAAATATTTCATAAATTTAATCTGTGAATCTGTGGCGATAAATATTTTAAAATTGATCAGTAATCCTTAAATTTAATGTTTTCGGAAATGAAAAAGTATGCAATTATGACTTTAAAATAGCTTTAAAATTCACGACTATTAGCGATAAAATGAAAAAAGGAGAAATATCATGGCAATAGTAATAACCTCGGAATGTATAAACTGCGGCGCATGCGAGCCGGAATGCCCGAACACTGCAATTTATGAAGGCGGTGCAAGCTGGGCACTCGCCGGTAAGGAATACGGAGAAAACGACAGCGCTCCTTCGGGAGCCGCCGGATTTTTCTCGCCTGATTTTTTCTATATAGTCCCTGATAAATGCACTGAGTGCAAGGGCTTTCACGACGAACCCCAGTGCGCGGCTGTATGCCCCGTGGATTGCTGTGTGCCGGATGAAAAGCATACTGAGGATGAAGAAACTTTACTTAAGAAGAAGGATTATCTCGACGGGCTGGGCAGGTAGGGTTCAGCCCGCGGCGGATTCTTTTTTACTTCCATGAATTGCATCTGAATCGGTAATTGATTCCTGAACCTCTGATTCAGAGGTGTTTCGAGTAACAGCAGAGTTTCCATTAACTTCGGAATTTAATACGTCAGCTTTTAATTCATCAGCGTTTCCGGAAATTAATTCCCCGCCGCCGGCAGATAAATTCTCTTCGTGTGAAACGTTCTCCTCTTTTGTGCGGAATATTTTCCTGTATCCGAACAGAATCATCAGGAATCCCGCCGTTACTGCAATATCCGCTACATTGAAAATCGGCCATGTATAGAAATTCTTACCGAATATTTTAAAATCAGGAATATCGAGATGGAAGAAATCAACCACCTTCCCGTAAAAAAGCGGTGCATATCCGTAAAAATAACCGTAGAAAACCCTGTCAATCAGGTTTCCCGCCGCGCCGCCTAATATAAAAGCAAGCGATAGTCTTAAATAGAATGATTCGTGACGGTTTTTATAAATAAAATAGATTATCAGCAGTGTAGCGAAAATTGTAAAAACCGACAGCATCAATTTCCCGCCGATTTCAAGCCCGAATGCCATACCGGGGTTTTCGATGAAAGTCAGTTTAAAGAAGTTCCCTATAAGACTTATACTCGTCCCGTAATCCATACCCTTCCATGCAATACCGAGTAAAGGAATTTTGATACCTTTAACGAGTAACTTTGTTACCTGATCAAGAATTAATACAAATAATGAAAATAATATAACGCGCAATTATCTTATCTTATCCTCTCATGTTTTTACATTCGATGCAGTGCTGTGTAATCGGCACTATTTCCAGCCTTTCCTTGGGAATCAGCGGACAGGTCGGACAAAAATTCTTCGGCTCGTCGGTACACTCAATGCACAGCCCGTAAGTCCCCTGGTCAATCCTCGTCAATGCATCTTCAAGGTATCCCAGATATTTTTCATCGCGCTGAACGAACAGATAATTCTTTTCTCTCTCCATTTCATCCGTGCCCTGCTCAGCCATGTGTGTCGCATAAGAAAGGTCATCGCCCACGTAATCTCCCGTGTCACTGTCAACCAGTGATCTCATATTTGCCTTGGCGCTTTCATATATTTTCTTTTTCTCATCGGTAACTACTTTCTTGAAATGTATAAGCTCTCTCGCAGTATATCTTACTTTCGAGTTCTTTTTATATTTTTTAATCCTCTTTTTCACGACGGGCTCAATTTTCACTCTTTTCACCGGTTCATACACCTTAACTTCCTGAATTACGGGTTTCTTAGCCGCTTTGCTTCCCGCCGCTTTACTGCCGGACATCTTAGCAAGTTTAGCAATCTTAGCAAGCGCCGTTTTACTTCCTGCCGCTTTAGTCATCGCCATAGCTCTCAGTGTTTTTTTTGATTGTAGCACTAATTTTTTCATAATTTATTCCTTTGAATTAAATTTTTTCTATTTGCAATTCGCAAGCTTCTTCATTAATAACCGTCTTATACGTTTCGCCGGCAGAATCACCCGATTCCGTCAGTTCACTGCATCCGGTTTCTTTCGCAATATTAACAAAGTTTTTGATTAAAATAAACTGTATTTTTGAACTCGTTTTTACGCCGATTTTTATCCTGTCGTCTATGTTGAAATCATTGGATTTCCTGTAGTTCTGAATTCTGCTTATGAATTCCCTCACGGTCCCTTCTTCAATAAGTTCCTCGTCAAGTTTCGTATCGAGCGCAATCGTTACTGCGCCGCTCGATTCCACTATCCACCCTTCAATATTTTCCGTATAGACTTCAATATCATCCTTTGTGATTGTAAATTGCTCTTTCACAATTTCTCCCGCCGATTCAATTTCGTTTATCTCGTTTTTTGTGAGGGAAATTATCAACTGCTGGATTTTCTTCACGTCCTTACCGAATTTCGGACCGATTGATTTGAAATTCGGTTTGGCTTTCTTGACAATGATATCGGAGTCGCCTTCAACAATCGTCAGTTCCTTCACGTTTATTTCTTCCAAAATAATATCCTCTACGCTCTTCAGCTCTTCCTTGATTTTTTCGTTCAGCACGGGTACTAATATTTGCCTCAGCGGTTGTCTTACTTTTAAATTATTCTTCACTCTCACCGCCCTCACCAGGGACACAACCTCTTCGGCAAGCTTCATCTGCTCTTCGAGCCTCTCGTCAATCAGGCTCTCATCCGCCGGAGTGAATTCGCTAACGTGCACCGAACTATTGCCGTCCGTCAGATTAAGGTATAACTTTTCGCTCAGGAAAGGCGATACGGGTGCCGTCAGTTTAACGATTTCAAAAAGGCATTCATATAAAGTCTGATATGCGGATAATTTGTCCGTTTCGCTTTCCGGATTCCTGAATCGTTTCCTGTTACGCCTCACGTACCAGTTCGAAAGCTCATCAATTGTAAAATCGGATATATATCTCGCGGCTTTTTTTATATCGTATCCGTCAAGGCTTTCGTGATAATTCTTCTTTAATCTGTTAAGCTTCGATATAATCCATCTGTCAATTTCGCTTCTCTTGCCGGCAGGCACAATCGTATCCGCCGTATATTCAAAACTGTTCATATTGGTATAAATCACAAAAAACTTGTACGTATTTATCAGTGTGTCAAAGAACTTATTCTTCGTCTCTTTCAGCTCATCTTCGTTGAATAGTTTCGATTTCCATACAGGCGTATTCGAAACCAGATACCATCTCAGCACATCGGCGCCGTGCTTATCAAGCATATCAAACGGATTCACGACGTTACCCACCGACTTGCTCATCTTCTTCCCGAACTTATCGAGTATAAGTCCGTTAACAATAAGATTCTTATAAGCCGGCTTATCAAATAAAAATGCAGAAATCGCATGCATCGAATAGAACCATCCGCGCGTCTGGTCAACCCCCTCGGCAATAAAATCCGCGGGAAAATTCGATTCAAACCATTCCTTATTTTCAAACGGATAGTGGTACTGCGCAAAGGGCATCGAGCCGCTGTCAAACCAGCAGTCAATCACCTCGCTCACACGCCACATCTCATGTCCGTCAGCCGATTTCAGTCTCAGGTGGTCAATATACGGTTTATGAATATCAAAATCCCTGTCTTTATAAACTTCGTCAAAATTTATTGCCTTCTCTTTCAACTCTTCTATGCTCCCGATACATTCAAAGTGCATCACTCCGTTCTCGTCCGTGTAAAACCACACCGGCAGGGGAGTTCCCCAGAATCTGTTTCTCGAGAGTGCCCAGTCTTTATTCTCTTCGAGCCAGTTCCCGAATCTTCCCGTCCCGAATTCCGCAGGATTCCAGTTGATTTCGTTGTTAAGCTCAATCATCCTGTCCTTGTACTGCGTCGTCTTAATGAACCACGAATCAGTTGCATAATACATCAGCGGCACCTTATGTCTCCAGCAGTGCGGATAAGAGTGAGTAAACATCTCTTTCTTATACAGGCGCTTTCTTGCTTTAAGTTCCAGTATAATATCGCCGTCCGCTTCCTTAAAGTTGCGTCCCGCGTATTTCTTCGTTTCCTCTTTAAAAAGTCCGTTCCTGCCGACGGCTTGTAACAGCGGTAAATCGTATTTCAAACCGATATTGTAATCGTCTTCTCCGAATGCGGGTGCAATGTGGACTATACCCGTACCGTCTTCCATCGTCACAAAATCGCCGAGCGTAACGTAAAAAGCCCTCTTTTCCGTATCGAAAAATTTAAATAAGCTGTCGTATTCGAG
>JAPLFI010000059.1 GCA_026390755.1 Ignavibacteriota bacterium | reverse complement strand
GCAACCTCTATCAGCACGGATGTATTATTAATATCCGAATATGTTACGTTAACTCCGAGTTTAATATCGCCGCGGCTTCCCCATCTGCCTGGACCGATGAGTATAAACTGCCTTTTAGGTAAAATTTTATTCAGTCTGCTGACGGCTTTACCGACGTCTTTAAGCTCCTGAAGTTCCGAAATATTATTATAACCGTCGGGGTCAACATATACTATATGGGTAACTTCGGGCACTTTTCCGTTCGACACGTATTTATTAGCCGAAAAGATTACGCGCTCCTTAGGCACATCTTTCGGAATCGGTGCCGGCATAGATTCGCGTGAATAGCTCTGGGGTCTGCACTGCAGAAGATAGAAATTTTTTCCGTCCGAAGCGAATTCAATATCAACGGGTGTTTTCAGATTATCTTTCAGCACTTTCAGTATAGCCTGCATCTTATTAATGAAATCTGTTCTGTTAATAAGTTTATCGAATGTAACAACGAGATTTTTTTCCGCGGCGGCGGCATCAAGCTCAAACTGATTTACATCTCTTACACGGTTATGGTCGCAGAGAGAAACTATATCCGTAAGTCCCGGATATTCAAAAGAGTGTTCGGCGAGAAGTTTCTGAACTTCGATTGTTTCGAAAGTATTTGATTCGAGGTTAATCACGTCAATCCTGTTCGGCGAGTATTTAATGGTTTCGTCCACAGTAACATTTACCTTAAGTCCGGGTTTGCCCGGTGCGGCAAGCACGGGATAATCATCGCTCACCCTGTCAACAGCCCTTGTGCCCAAGCCCGGCACAATTCTGATTAATCCGTCGCCGCGTTTAATTCTCGGAGACCATCTGAATTCGTTATTACTGAATGCAACACCCGCATAAGACGGGAAAAAATACTTACCTACTCTTGAACCGACAACTTCCTGTATAAGAATTCCCATTTCTTCGTGATAATCGAGCAGTCCGCGTTCTTTCCTGTATTCGATAGGGTCGGCATTGAACAGCGAGGCATAAACCTCGGCTATAGCGTCCATAAGCGCGCTGAGCCGGACTTTCCTGTTTCCCTGATTAGCGACGAAAAGGCTTTTGTATTTTCCCGAGAAAGCAGAGCCGTAACGGTCTTCCAGCAGGCTTGAACTCCGGACAATCAGCGGCACGTTCCCGAAATCTTCAAGCGCCACAATGAGTGATTTAACAATTTCCTGCGGAAAACTTGAGTTCTTGAACATCTGTATAATATAGGGATATTCCTGTCTTATCTGGTCAATTTCTTTATACTTTTGTTCGAATATTTCTTCAAGGTTATTATAGTGCAGGAATTCCATTGCCATATCCGAGGCGAGATACCACGTTTTCGGAGTCCTGATGTTTTTCAGAAGTTCCGCATGCTGGCGGGAGTCCTTTAAAATCTTTTGCGCAATGAATAATCCGACGCTCTTTCCGCCTATTCTTCCGTGGCTCTTGGCGGGATAAATCATTTTCTGAAGAAGCCCGTGAAAATCGTTTATACTGACGTGGTCTTTTGCGATACCGATGAACTCAAGCTGATCAGAAAGAAACCTTCTGATGAGAGATGCGTTCAGACCTTTTAATGTTGTCAGCGGAAGTTCAGCGCCTTTCGGAGTTGTTTCAGTATAACGTCTTATAGCATCTGCTATTTCGGGCAGGGTACTTCCCCTGTCTTCCAATGTGCGTACAAGAAAAGCAGACCTGTCTTCCTGCATCCATTTTTGAATTCTGTAAAGTATCTCCTCGTCATTCAGATTAGCGGCGGCGATATCGAATGCCTCGTCGTGCATTTCTCTCATCTTCAGCTTTTCCTGGGGTTTATTGTCAGCCTCCTCGGAATCAAATTCGGTTTCTTTCTGTATGCTCGCTGTATAAAGTAAATTTTCGGCTTCTTTCACACCCCGCCAGCAGAGAAAATTCACCATTTTCCTTGCTATTATAGTGAAAAGATTTACATCCGTTTCCTTTATAAAATTTATTGCCGTGCGCCATTCCGGATTTGAATCCTGCGGTCCCGCAATATCAGAATCGCCGTCCTTTTCTTCGCTGAGTATTTTACGCAGTTTATAATGGAATACATAAGCCCCGATTCTATCGGCGATGGTATTGATGAGTTTTCTTTCCTCTTTAAGGAACGGACCTTCGTCGCAAACGGGTTTTTCCTCAGAATACCAGACTTTTATAACCCCTTCTGTGTTATCCTGCACAATAATATCGGCAGACTGCACCCATTTTGATTCTTTAAAACCCACAGAGAAAAAGCTTTTACCGTGTAAAACAATATTCGCCGAACAAATATCGGTAAACTGATAGGCTGGAGGAATGGCATCAGCAATTTTCTGAAGAGTCTCTTCAATTTTCGAAGTGAAATCAGTAAGCAGTTCTTCAACCTTATAAAGGCAGTTTAATTCTTTTGCTCTTTCCTTCAGCGAAGATATAATTAAATTTTTATCGGTCATTTAAAAATGACACCCCTTCCTCTCCTTCCGTCAACTTTCACACGCAAAGGATTTTCAAGTTCAATATGTTTTACAAATCCGGTTTCATTAACAATTTTCTGCGAGTCGAGCCAGTGCCAGTCAACCCCTCCTTTAGAGCCGGAGCGGAGCGGCATAGAGAAATAAGATACCTGAAAACTGCTAATATTATGGAAAAAGTGCGAGCCCTGACTTAATTCCACATTCATATTAGCAAGCATTGATTCCACAATCACTTTTGCGCCGGAG
>JAPLFI010000174.1 GCA_026390755.1 Ignavibacteriota bacterium | reverse complement strand
GGATTATCGAGACCCATAGCAAACGAATATTTTCCGTTTGATTTTGCGTCTTTCAGCATCTTCTCGTCAACCGGTGTGGTTTTGATTATTTCGAGGGTTTTCATTACTTCGTCCTTTATATATTGCAGGTCATCTTTATTCTTCACTGCCGCTGAAACACTTATAAGATTCGGATCGCGGCTGAACGAAGAACCAAACCTGAGATACCGCGCCTTGCGCTCAGTAAGAATAAGTTTTTTGTATATGTCGGATATTTCGGAGAAATAAACACCTTCTATAAGGTCGAGCGCGGCAATGTCAACATCTGTGAAGCTGAACGCCGGACCCTTGAAATTGAGAGAGAGAACGGGAGGTACATCGCCGTTCTTAACATGTGTATAGCGGGTTTCGTTTTGCACGGGTTCCGAAGGTATATCAGCGGAATAGCTTCCGTGTTTCCATTTTCCGAAATATTTCTCGGCAAGAGCGTTAACCTGTTCGGGAGTTACATCTCCGACAACCATTACGGTACAATATTCAGGACGGTAAAAACGGTCGAAGAACTTCAGTGAATATTGATACTGATTCGGCATATCAACTATATCTTTAAAGAAACCCATAGTAGTATGTTTGTAAGTATGCTTATCGAATGCAGTATTTCTTATGTTTTCGTTAAGCTGTGATGAAGGACTTGCGATATTCTTTGTATATTCTCCTTTAACAGCGCCCGCCTCGGTCTTGAAATCGTGCTCGGAATAATTCAGGTTCTGGAAGCGGTCGGCTTCAACCTCGAACATAGTTTCGAGTTTGGCGGAATTCCCGACTATATGGTAAACCGTCTGGTCGCTGGATGTATAAGCATTAGCCGATGCGCCGATTGATTTCAGCACCACATCGTATTTTTCTTTCGGATATTTATCCGTTCCGCGGAACATTATATGCTCGAAGAAGTGGGCAAAACCCGTAACGCCTTCCTCTATTTCGTTTCGCGAGCCGGTGCGTACGACTATGTAGAACGCCGCTATTCCGGGGCTTTCGAACGGTACGGTAACGACGTTGAGTCCGTTCGCCATTTGTTTTTGTGAGATTTTATACGGCAGAATATTATCGCCGTTAAAACCCGCAGAGAATCCGCAGAGTAAAAGCGGAATAAAAGCTAATAAAGTTATTTTTCTAAGCATAATTATAAGGTTAATAGATAATTATACAAAAATACCAATATTTTTAATCATTAGAAATTCACGGGGGAGTATTGGAACTGTATTTTTTAAAAACAATTGTCACTTTAGGGACAAAATATTTATAGCACGCCCTTTTTCCCATATTTGTTATCAAGGAGCGTTCTTCGTTCTTGAAGTTCTCAACCGCGTAGCGGTTGCCTGTCAATAGCAAAATGTCAACCACCCCCGCACCGAATAGTATAAACATAAATTATTTACAGTTTTCTCAGTTATTTAACGCGGAGTAAGTTTGTTTATATTAAGCCTTATATACTCCAGATATAGCTTTTTTGTGTCCGAACTTAAAAATGAATTATTCGTAAGATTTTCAATTTCATTATATTCCGATATTATATCAGATAAGAATTTTTCTACTCTGTTTTTTCTCATCCCGATTTTCAGACCAAACTGATAGAAATCTTCATATAAAAAATGGGCATTAATTTTATAACTTTCCGTTTCATAAGCATTCTTGAAAAGATTTAATGCCAGCTCAGCATCTTTCGGATAATGGATACGTGTGTTCAGCAAATCATAAAATGGACTCAATAAATAATCTTTAAACGAAGTATTGCTAATCATTGAAAAATTTTTCGCGTGCGCATCACCGTTATTAACGAGATAGTTGAAAATAATTATTCTGAATAATTTTTCGACTTCCACCGGATAAGCACTGCAAATCTCTTTTAAGATACCTGCAATTTCTTCATAACTTAAATTATACTTATATTCAACGCCTTCATTTTCTTCTGTCTTCCCGGCAATTTGTGTGAAATCTTCCATCTGATATTTTATTCCGTCGGAATTTTTATCAAATCTTTTTGTCAGGTAACACGGCTCAAAAGTATCCCCAAAAAATACCACCGCGTTATATGCGGCGTTCAGTTTAAATATCTGTGATGCGATTTGCATGGTGAGATGCTCATTCGGCGGAACTTGTTCCGCAAAATTCACAATAGCTTTCGGCTGAGGTTTAATAATATACTCGCCGCCTTTTTCGGTTAATTCAAGTGTGCTTCCGTTTAATCTTACCGAATGTTTGGGCTGTACACCGGAGATTGATATTTTCCCGCCTTGCTCTAAAACAATTTGTTCGTAAACAGGTTTTGAAAAAAGCAAAACAGGATTTACATTTTTCCCTCCGAATAATTTATTCCGGCAGGGTATGCAAAATGTTTTATGACCAGGTTTCAGGCAAGACGGGCAATTATTTATTTTCATAATACTTCTTTTACGGTTATTGCTCCAATCGTATCAACACCGGCAGTTTTTATTAATCTTGTGAAATAATCTTTTTCATCTATTTTAAGTGTTCTGCACTGAAGTTCTTTATTTACCCCCTCAGATAACAAACCGAAAAAGAAAGGAAACAGAATTTCAGAGTTGTATTGTTTTTGATTTTTCGGGAAAGAAAGTGCAATTGCGGGTTTGTCATTATCAATGTAATATTTTTTATCGTACGTAAAGGTATAACCACCGGTTGTTTTAGATAAACGACCCGCCAAATTAGCATTACAATAAACATCTGCTTTTTGTTCAATCATCGTCATTCCCTGCCGTTATTTTAAATTTTAATCCTAACGAATTAAATATTTTCAGAATTTGTATTAATGTCGGATTGCCTTTGCCGGTTTCAATGTCTTTCAGGCTCCGAGTTGACACACCGGATATTTCGGCGAGGTCGTTTTGTGTAATCTTTAAAGATTTTCTTCTTTTTGAAATTGATTCTGCTATTTTGTTTAATCCATCCATTGGGATTATCGTTTTGTATAGTGCATTATAGCTCCCTTTTGATAGAATATAGTAGTTTCAAACGAATAAATCAACGCAAAGGGCAACATAGTGCACTATTTTGCAATTTCCCCATGTTTCATTTGAAATTATATTCTGTTTTTAATTCTTCGTAAACATTAAATACAATCGGACACTCGGAATAATTATCTATTACACCTAATAATCTTGACGTTATATCCTTTTTGTGTAAATGCGGATACGATTTACAATCAGCGGGTCTGGATTCATAAACCGAACATTTTAAATCTTTAAGAAATAAGCAAGGTGAAGTTTTAATCCTGTCACTGCCGTCATATTTTTCTATGTACTGCTCCCGCATTTTTTCGACGGATATAATTACGATACGCATTAAAAAATAAGGCTCTCGACATATCTTTAACAACAATTACAAACAAACTAACTATTTGAATCTTTCGACCCAGGATTTATAGGATATAAGCATTTTTGTTATTTGTTCACGGATTGCTTCATCCGTCAGTTTACCGTTTGTATCAAATTTTTCATGCGCCGCAGAAATAAGTATTTCCGGCTTATTCATGGGAATCAGATTAGTGTTAACGCATACCTGCCGTAAGTGCATTTGCGCCTTCATAGTCCCGCCCATACCCATTGTTGCTCCCATTATCGCAAGCGGTTTACCGCTTAAAGGAGAATTCGGCGCGCGCGATGCCCAGTCAATCGCGTTTTTAAGCACTCCCGGGATTGAATAATTGTATTCCGGAGTGACGATGAGAAGGCCATCGGAAGACTGAACTTTTTCACGGAATATTTTCACCGGACCGGGAATTCCCTGCGCTTCAACGTCCTCATTGAAAAGCGGGATATCAATGATATCGAATTTATCAATGTACATTCCGCTGGGAGCAAGTTCGGCGGCGGCGTTCAGCAAGAATTTATTGAAAGACTCTTTTCTTAAACTGCCGGCAAATCCTAAAATCTTCATTGTGTTTGACATAATTTATTTTTTTAATTATTTATTAATTGCTGTTACTATTATATTTCGTTTCAATGGTTTTACTTATCTGGCGATTAATTTCAATTTCAGGTTAAAGTTATCGCTTATCATTTTATCTCCCAGGTTCTCAAAGAACTTGCCGGAGCCGTATTTCAGGTCCCACTGGGTTCTGTCTATATCGAAATCAGCCGCCGCGTTTACAACTCCGCTTTCAATTTTTACATCAGCCGGAAACGATATACTCTTTGTTACATCTTTTATTGTAAGATTACCGGTAATTGTCTGATTCGCGGCGGGTTTATTCGGGTCGTTAAGCGGTTCAATTTTAGTAATTTCGAATTTTGAAACAGGGAATTTCTCCGCGTTGAAGAAATCTTCGGATTTCAGATGATTGATAATTTTAGCATTTAATTCTGCGTCTGAAAGGTCAAGATTAACAATACTGTTCATATCCATCTCAAATTTTCCGCCGGTTAATTTCCCTTCGTCAATTGTAAATTCACCTTTTGCGAGTTTAATTGTTCCGTTATGCTGTCCGGTCACTTTTTTCCCTATCCATTCGACCGTGCTTTCAGCCGTGCTTACACTCAGAGATTTGCCCCTGACATTTCCTGTATTTTCCTTACCGCTTACTTTAACTTCTTTCCCCGATTTACCGCATCCCGCAATAATAAAAACTGCCGATAATAAGGTAATCACAGAGCCGATTATTTTTTTTGTTATCATTTATATTTTATTTCTTAAAAAATCTGTTTATCCGCGAAGCTTATCTAACAGTTCATTCAGCTTTTCGGCTTCTGCTTTTGACAGTGTTTTAAAACTGCCTTCAAGTTCCTCTTTATGCCTGTCAATTTCAGCAAGCAGTTTAAGACCCTTTTTCGTTATTTTTACGTCCACGCCGCGCCTGTCGTCATTACGTGTTTTTTTCACTATATGTTCTTTGACAATCAGCTTATCAAGGATACGGGAAACATTTGACGCTTTATCAAGCATCCGCTTAGAAATAAGATTTACTGATGCCGGGACGTTATGCTGACCGCGCAAAATCCTCAGAACGTTATACTGAGGAAGCGTAATCCCGAAATTTTTAAGATGGTT
>JAPLFI010000362.1 GCA_026390755.1 Ignavibacteriota bacterium | reverse complement strand
GTCAGTTTAAAAGCCCTGATCACTGATGATGACGCATCAATATCAGCCAGCATAACTCTCTCTTTGTCCAGCTTCAGGTTACCACTAAGTTTTTTAATACTTTTCGGAGCAATATCACTCCCGGCTCTGCCCAACAACCCGAGAACATCTTTGGCAGGCACCTGGCTGGAGTCCCATTTCACAAGTGGCTGAGAGAGATTCTTTTCATCAGCAAACAAATGGTAGATATAGTAACCGGTACCATAACAGGTGCGCGAATAAGCTATCCTCACTGATTCTCTGAAGGGTATTGGTGTCCATATCAGATCAGCACCTTTGGTTGTCGCCCAGGTAAAATTAAGCGGTTCAGGAAAAGCTGCTGATGGGATAAATTCAGTATTGGAAAATTTCTTTAATGCATTTACCGGATCACCAGTACCGGTTTCCTTAACGATATTATCCTGCCCGTCAACAACAAAATGCCAGGGACTGCCGTGCCAGTGGTTGGAACGGAAAAAATAAAAAACTCCTTTCCCCTTAACATCAAGAGTTACATTATAATTCTCCCCGCCGACAAACAGAAAGTGGCTGGCGTCAGCTCCTTCGTTGCCTCCCTGCCGGTCATAAGTGCTCCTCATGTAAGAACGGACACCTATCCTTTGTTGTGGCCACCTCCCCCACATTCTATAAGCATCCAGGCCTACTGGTATAACAGGGACATCAGGATTAATTGTCTTCCCAGGATTCTGTGCCTTGACCTGTTCAGAAATTATAACGGCAAGGAAGAAGCAAACCAGGCAGATTAAACGTCTTTTCATATTTTATCAATATTTGAAATTTACATAATTAATTCAAGTTGCTACTTATAAAAACTTTTCATTTATGGTAAACACGAATATAAAGAGAATCACTTTCATCAAAAATCCATCGACTGTCACTGCATGAATGCGCTTTGGCAACATACTGGATATCTGACTGAAGGTAGTCTCGATTCTTTTTCTGGAATCAGAGATCAGAAAGTTCTGCCATGGTTCATGAGGCAGCTTAGTGTTGCTTTTTCTGGCAATCATCAAATTTATATTTGCTGCCTCACTGCATACTTGCTCATTGTAGTAATCAGTATATGCGCTATCACCATATACAATGCTGTTCTCCGGCAGATCAAAGAACATATTTTTCATCCCATCAATGTCGTGATAGCATCCAGGATGCATTGCAAATTCAACTGGTATTCCATCCACAGTTGTAATTACCTGAACTGTAAACCCATAGAAATATTTTCTCATAGAAGGTTTATAGCCCCGGTATTGTTCTCCTTTAATGATTTTGGATCGACAGATACGAATGTTTTCACAGGTAGCTACAGGGAAGCTGTCTATGATGTATTCTGACGAAATGTTTAATCTTTTAATTATGTCAGCAGTATTTAGAAATAGGTCTATAATCAACTCGAAGATTGAGTGTATACGCCGGTTGAAACGACTCTTACTGAGCATTCCTGGAATAAGGTTGGTAGACTTAACAAAACTAATAGCATGATCGATATTACCATGGAAATACTTAGCAGCGATCAGGGCAACTGCAATCAACTCGGAATCAGAAGAATTACGGTTAACAGGTTCTTTATGACCAATTTCTATCATGATATCATCAATAAAAACGTAAATTGCAATAAATTTTTTTATCATATCCTTCAGGTTATATGGTTTGGCGACTTAAACCTGGAGGATTTTTTTAATTATACCTAATTTATATATACTTGATTATCAACATATTAATAATATTTATCAACATATTTAATTGATTTACAATATTTTATATTTTTTACAATAAACTATAACTAGCAACTTAAGTTAATTAAAAAAATGTTAAGGTTGCCCCGGTTGCCATTTATATCCGGCTATAAGAGAACAAGTCGAAATTCCTTAAAGATCCTGACAAAATGAGTATAATGGCGTAATAATGTAGTGGCCACTACTGCAAATATTTCTTTAACCATTGGAAGAGGTTTTGAATAACCATTCATAGAAAATTGAAAGAATTTGCTAAAAAAATGAAATAGCTGCAATATAATTGAATGTTTTACCTCTTTTTGTGCTATGTCACTTAGTCTGTTAAATCCGAACTTTATATTAAAATATCAATAAAAAGTTGGGTTTTTAATTAAAATCTTACTCTTATGAAAACAAAGAAATTATTTATTTTATGCTTTTTATTAGGCATAGGATTAACTCATCTTTCTGCACAAAAGGGGCAGAATGGGACTAACGGATCATATTCGGAACATTTTCGTTCTGAATTTACGATACCTGTATATTGTGACGGGGTGCAGGTTGATTTATTAAACTCTCCGTTAGATTGGC
>JAPLFI010000113.1 GCA_026390755.1 Ignavibacteriota bacterium | reverse complement strand
TTAATTTTAAGCTGTTTCGGAATAAGTTCATCAAGTATCTGCCGGGCGCCCGGTTCATATATATAATCAATTAATATATGTTTGCCTTTTTGTTTGCTCTCAGGTTTACGGAACGGAAGGAATTGGTCTTTTACGAGAACCTGTTTCATGACAGACTTGAATTCATTGTAAATGATTTCTACGCTGTCGAACTGATTTTCAAGATATCCATTGATTAATAAGGCGACAATTTCATTCGAAGCTGTTATGTTCAGATCGCTGAAAAAACCTATATAACTTTTAAATACATTATAATTTCTTTTGGAAAAATAATCGTGGACTTTCTTACCAATCGGAATCAAAGGGGTATCCCTGCCAACATCGTTCAGATATTTTGTCGTATATTTGATAATATTTGTGTTAAACGCACCGCAAAGTCCTCTGTCGGACGACATAACTATGATTACACGTTTTTTTATTTCTCTTTCCTGCATCAATGGATTCACAGAAACATCTGCACCGGATTGAGAGTACCTTGCCAGATGACTTAAAAGCTCGCTCATTTTAGATGCATAGGGGCGCGTGGAAACAACACTCGCCTGCGCCTTCCTGAATTTCGAAGCCGCTACCATTTTCATCGCTTTTGTTATCTTCTGCGTGCTTTTTACCGCGTTTTTTCTGGTTTTTATTTCTTTTAATGTCGGCACGTTTAATAAATTTTTATCTCTGAATTGTTTTAATTATTATAATAAGCCTTTTTCTTTGAACTTGCCGTTAAGTTTCCCCGCGAGTTCGGAATACATTATTATACTTGACCTCGGCTGTGCCTGTATCACAGCATTTTCAAGAGTATCTATTTCTTTGCTGAAAAAGAGATTTAAAGTGAAACTTAAACGGTTCCTGTCATTATCAACAGGAATAAATTCTTTGAACTCGTCAACAGTATCATAAATCTTTTTAATCAGGATGTCTTCATCAGCAGTTTTTATTCCCTCCGATAAAGAGTCCTGTGGTTTTGTAGTCATAATTATTGAAATTATTTTATTAAATCTTAAAAAGTACTGCTAAAACGAACCACAAATTCCTGGAGAACTTTGTCAAGCTTTCCCGTGATATCCTCTGTCAAATCTTTCTTTGTTGAAATACTGTCAAGAATATCATTATGCATGCTCTCCATCTCAGCAAGGAATTCAGCTTCAAATCTCTTTACTTTATCAATCGGTAAAGCATCTAAAAATCCTTTCGTGGCTGCATAAACCACTACAACTTGTTTTTCTATAGCCATCGGTACATATTGCTTCTGCTTCAAAACTTCGACAAGTCTCTCACCGCGTCTTAATTGCTGTAATGTAACTTTGTCAAGATCGGAACCAAACTTAGCAAATGCCTCAAGTTCTCTGTACTGAGCCAGATCAAGCCTTAATGTTCCGGCAATTCTCTTCATTGCCTTTATCTGCGCGTTGCCGCCTACACGAGATACCGAGATACCGACGTTTATAGCCGGACGCACACCTGAGTTAAACAAGTTAGGTTCAAGAAAAATCTGTCCGTCAGTGATAGAAATTACGTTGGTCGGAATGTAAGCCGCAATATCACCGGCTTTGGTTTCAATAATCGGGAGAGCCGTGAGGCTTCCGCCGCCGAGGTCGTCTGAAAGCTTAGAAGCCCTTTCAAGAAGCCTCGAATGCAGATAGAATATATCTCCCGGGTATGCTTCGCGTCCGGGTGGTCTTCTCAATAACAGTGACAATTCTCTGTACGCAGCAGCCTGCTTTGTTAAATCATCATAAATAACTACGGCATGCCTGCCGCTGTCACGGAAAAACTCACCGAGTGTTGCGCCTGAATAAGGAGCAATGTACAGCATCGGAGCCGGGTCTGATGCTGTCGCCGCTATGACTGTGGTATATTCCATTGCACCTGCCTCCTGCAGATTTTGAACAACCTGCGCAACCGTTGACCCCTTTTGTCCGATAGCAACGTATATACAAAAAACGTCTTTTCCTTTCTGGTTAATAATAGTATCAATTGCCAATGCTGTTTTTCCGGTCTGTCTGTCTCCGATAATCAGCTCTCTTTGTCCTCTCCCAATCGGTACAAGCGCGTCAATAGCTTTCAAACCTGTCTGTAAAGGTTCTTTAACAGGCTGTCTTTGAATCACGCCAAGGGCTTTTCTTTCAATAGGAGTAATCGTATCCGATTTGATTTCACCTTTTCCGTCAAGCGGTTGACCCAGCGGATCAATTACTCTCCCAAGCATAGCTTCTCCTACCGGCATGGAAATAATTCTTCCTGTCCGTTTCACCTGATCACCCTCTTTAACCAGATATGTCTCGCCGAAAAGAATACAACCGACATTATCTTCTTCAAGGTTCAGCGCAATCCCAAAAACTCCGTGAGGAAACTCAATAAGTTCACTCGCAAGACATTTTGACAATCCGTAAACACGCGCTACGTTATCGCCGACTGACAACACTGTGCCAACATCATATACGTCAACTTCTCTTTCGAATCCGGATAGTTGTTGAAGCATTACAGCCGAAACTTCACCTGCTTTTATATCAAGCATTTTTTATACTCCTGTTTTTTTTATTTGTCATGCTGAAACTTGTCCTGGGGTACCCTCCGGGTCATCTATTTCAGGATTGTTTCAGCATTTAATTTTCGTTACCCCGGCCGTGGTATCACCACTGTTGAAATTCTTCCGGGAAATTTATAATTTTGATTTAAATTTAATTTTTAACATCTCAAGTTGTCTTTTTACGCTTCCGTCGAGAATCGTGTCGTTTATTTGTACTGTAAACCCTCCGATCAGTTTTTTATCAATTATGTATTCGGGAACACAGTTGAGATTTGTATATTCATCAAGTTTAGACTTGATATCAGTTTTTATATCGTCACCAAGTTCAACAGCAGTTATAAAAACCGGCTTTAATAACCCTTCGCTTGTATCTTTTCTGTCAAGAAACGAACCGAGCACTCCCGCGGTAATACCTTCACGTCCTTTTTTAACAAGAAACACAAGAAAATTGTACGTCAACTGTGATATCTTATCTGAGAACAAAGTTTTAAGAATATTTATCTTGGTATCGCTTCTGATAATCGGACTTTTAAAAAACAACCTGAGTTCTTCGTTATTATCAATAAGGTTCAGCAGTCCCTGACAATCAAGAGCGACCTTACCAATCATACCGGATTTCTCAGCGGCTTCATAAAGCGCGAGAGAATACCGTTTTTCAACTTTTGATACCATTAATTATTATTTCGTTTATTCCAGTACACTGCATTAGTTCTTTGATATCTTGCCAAGAAAATCATTAATTAACGCTTTCTGCTTTTCAGCATCTAAATTTGCATTAATAATTTTTTCCGCTGCCTTCACAGCAATATCTGATATTTCGTCCTTCATCTGTTCGATGGCAGTTTCTTTCATGCCGTTAATCTGGTCTTTTGCCTGATTAATTATCTTATTGGCTTCATCATTAGCCTTTGTAACAATATCTTCCTTAACCTTGTTCGCTATTTCCTTCGCTTCATTAATAACTTTCATTGATTGAACGTTAGCTTCGGACAGATTTTTCCTGTTCTGCTCCATCAGTTCCTTAGCTTCTCTGTTCTGCATTTCCGCATTTTCGAGAGCGCTTTTAATGGTTTCTTCCCGGCTATTGAGTGCCTTGATAAGCGGTCCCCAGGCTATCTTCTTTAAAAGAATCAGCAGTAATATGAAGATAATAATCGTCCAGATAATAAGTCCGGGATTGACGGACAGCAATGACGGCTTTTCGTGAGCATCACCGCTCAACATCAAAATCCCGTACACCGTGTGCAATAAAGATAAATAATGCATTTTCTGCCTTTAATTAAAAAAAACTGGCTTAAAAAAAAGTTCTGTATTGTTAATTAAATTTCTTAGCTCTTGATAGCCAGAAGTATGCAGATAACAAGACCGAATAGTGCAACACCTTCGATAAGAGCCGCTGCAATAATCATTGATGTCCTGATATCACCGAGAACCTCAGGGTTCCTTCCGCTTGCGTCCATAGCCGCGCTTGCGATCTTGCCGATTCCGAATCCGGCTCCGATAACAACTAATCCGGCTCCGATACCGGCTGAGAGGAAAGCTAAATCCATACTTTAAATCTCCTTTTGTTTTAAATTAATTTTTAAAATATTTAAAAAAATCAGTGCTGATGCATCGCCATGTTTATAAATATAACCGACAGCATCGTGAAAACATACGCCTGAAGCAATGCAACAAATATTTCAAGTAAATTTATGAATAAGCCAAACGGAACGGCGATTACCGCTCCGGCCCAGTTCATAATAAAAATAAGACCTATTAAAGACAGTATAATAATTGAGCCTGCTGTAATATTCGCAAACAGCCTCATCAGCAGTGCAAACGGCTTCGTAAAAAGTCCGATAAATTCCACAACTATCATAATTGGTAATACGAATAAGGGTATTCCGTGAGGCACAAGCCCTCGTATGTATCCGAATACACCGTTCTTTTTCATTCCCATAATCTGCGTAGTAGAAAATGTAATCAATGCAAGCCCCGTAGTAACGCTCAGATTCTTTGTCGGCTGAGCCAGAAAAGGAATAAGCCCTATCAGATTAGCGAATAAAATGAAAAAGAATAAAGTAAGAAAAAACGGAAGAAGCTTCAGCCCTTCTTTACCCATATTCGGCACTACAATCTCATCCCTGATAAACATGACTATTGTCTCTACGAAATTACCTATACCTTTTGGGACACGGTTTCTGGTGTTAACTGCCGCCGCTCTTATCAGCACTCCGATAAGCAAAAGAGACGATAATACCATCATGAAAAGGCTCTTTGTAACGGAAAAATCAATTTTAACTCCTCCGATAGTGATTGACGGAAGTTTAGGCAATTGTAACTTGCCAAAAAAATAAAAATCAACGTAATCATGATCAACAACCTTCGCGATTATATCCAGCTGGTCTCCGTCATCATCCCCGGTTTTTGCGCTGTTACCGGGCTCGGAAGCAATTCCAAAACCGGTAATGAATAACAGGGCGAAAAATATGAGTAAAGATTTTTTCAAATAATTATGTTTTTTTTTCGGACTTAATTTTTTTCTGTAAATACAATAGAAAAAAGATTTCAACTATTAAAAAAGAAAAATAAAAAAAGAAAAACACGAACACGAACACAAACCTGTCAAATTTATACAAAAGCAGTCCCAAAACGACAAGTCCTGTCAAGACGAACAATCTTACAGCCATACTTCCGAAAGCCATCAGCATGAACTGGGTGCCCGGTTTCCGGAGTGCCGAAGCAAGCACACAGATACCGGCTGTAAAATTTACGTATGAAAGCAAACCACCGTAAAGAATTCCCCTGAAATCCAGATTATAATTCACGCTCAGGTAATAAAGAACAGCCAATATAATTATAAAAACCAGCGACGCAATCAGTATTATTTTACGCAGTTCACAAAAAAGTTCTGTTCTCACTTCTGTTTTTTCTCAGCTTTTTTAGATTTCGCATCAAGTTCTTTCAGTGTAGCGTAAAATTTATAAAACCCGCCTACGAAACCGAGAAACGTCATTAAAAGTGTGAATATGAATTTAGTTTCGAGTTTCTTGTCTATCCAGATTCCTATAAAAAGAAAAACAAGTATCGTGGCGGCAAGCTGAACCCCTAAACCTGAATACTCAATAATCCTGGAATCGGGTTTTATCACCGGTGATTTCAGAAATTTTTTAAAAGAACTATACTTTTTTTGTCTGTTTTCTATATTTTTCAAAAATACAAACGGAAAGATATTAAAATACTGAATTATAAACAATCCTATAACCTATCAAAATCACAGAGGAATATTGCCGTGTTTACGCCTCGGATTTACATCAACTTTATTTCCAATAAGGTCAAAATAATAAATAAGTTTCTTTCTCGTATCCTTAGGCTCGATTATATCGTCAATGAATCCCCTCTCCGCTGCAATATAGGGATTCAGGAATTTCTCGTTGAATTCATTTATTTTTTCATCGAGAATTTTTTGTTTGTCTTCGGCAGCGGCGATTTGTTTGCGGAAAATAATTTCAGCCGCGCCTTTGGCGCCCATAACCGCTATCTGTGCTGAAGGCCAGGCGAGGTTAACATCGCCGCGTACATGCTTCGAATTCATTACGTCATAAGCACCGCCGTATGCTTTCCGTATAATCACGGTTATTTTGGGTACTGTAGCTTCGCAGAACGCATAAAGGAGCTTTGCCCCGTGCCTTATAACACCTCGCCATTCCTGATCTGTTCCCGGCAAAAAGCCCGGGACATCCTCAAGCACAAGCAAAGGAATATTAAAAGCGTCACAGAACCTTACAAATCTTGCGCCTTTAATCGAAGAGTTAAGACATAAAACTCCGGCGAGTACAAAAGGCTGATTTGCAACTATCCCTATCGGTCTTCCGTTTATACGTCCAAACCCGACTATAATATTCTCGGCATAATCTTTATGGACTTCTAAGAAACTCCCCTCGTCAATAATCCGGTCAATTAATTCATGCATGTCGTAAGGCTTATTCGGGTTATCCGGCACATATTCGTTAAGATCCTCGAGATTCTTTTCCTGACCGTCATAATCATATTCCGGAGGAAGTTCCATATTATTCGACGGCAGATATGACATCAGTGTCCTTATGCGCTGAAAACAGTCAACTTCGTTTTCACATGTAAAATGGCTTACGCCGCTTTTTGCGCCGTGTGTGTTAGCTCCGCCAAGTTCATCAAAAGTAACATCTTCATTCGTTACCGCTTTTATAACATTCGGACCCGTAATAAACATGTGAGAAATTTTATCAACCATAAAAATAAAATCGGTAATAGCGGGCGAATAAACAGCGCCACCGGCACAGGGACCGACGACAGCAGATATCTGCGGCACGACTCCGCTTGCAAGCGTGTTGCGCAAAAATATATCAGCATATCCTGCAAGAGACAGCACACCCTCCTGTATTCGCGCTCCGCCGCTGTCATTAATACCGATTACAGGTATTCCGATTTTCATCGCGAGGTCCATTATCTTAACAATTTTTTTTGCGTAATACTCGGCAAGAGATCCACCGAGAATCGTAAAATCCTGAGAGAAAACCGCAACAGACCTGCCGTTTATTTTACCGGTACCCGTTACCACACCATCGGTATAAAATCTCTGGTTTTCGAGACCGAAATCCTTAGACTGGTGCCTGACAAAAATATCCATTTCTTCAAATGACCCTTTATCAAGAAGCAAATCAATTCTCTCCCTCGCAGTAAGTTTGCCCCTTTTATGCTGAGACTCAATATTCTTTTCTCCGCCGCCGAGCATAGCCTCGGAACGTCTAGCTCTTAGTTCTTCAAGTCTTTCTTTATTGGTCATAGAATGATATAATTATTTTTTGTATGGTATCAAATTAAGAAATTACGGTATTATATGCGTTTAATTTCCGCGCCGAGATTTCTGAATCGTAAATCAATATCTTCATATCCCCTGTCGATATAAATCGCACCGTTGACAAGTGTTTCGCCTTTCGCGATAACTCCTGCAATAAGGTATGATATACCGGCGCGGAGGTCAGGGATAGTTATTTCAGCCGAATGAAGTCCGGTCGGACCTTTCACAACGGCACTGTGATAATACCCGGCATTTGCAAACCTGCATCGCAATCCGCCGAGACAAGTATTATATAATTCAACTTCAGCTCCCATCTTTTTCAGCTCACTGACGTAACCGAACCTTTTTTCGTAAACTGTTTCGTGAACGATTGATATTCCTTTTGCCTGTGTCAGAAGAATCGCAAATGGCTGCTGCCAGTCAGTCATGAATCCCGGATGAACATTGGTTTCAATTGCAATGGGTTTTAAATCTCCGTCATAATAAAATCTTATTCCGTTGTCTTTAATTTCAAATTTACCGCCTATTCTGCGGATGCTGTTGAGAAAAGTAATCAGGTCATCCTGAATTGCGTTTTCTACAAATACATCACCCTTAGATGCAATGCCGGCACACGCAAAAGATACAGACTGGTTTCTGTCGGGAATTACATTATGCTCGGCGCCGTATAATCTATCCACGCCTTCAATAGTAATTTTTCTGTCCGTGCTGATTTCTATTATTGCGCCCATCTTCTGCAGGAATTTGATAAGATCAATTATTTCCGGCTCAATGGCGGCATTGAAAATATTTGTTCTGCCCTCTGCCAGCGTACTTGAAATAATAATATTTTCCGTTGCGCCGACGCTCGGATAATCAAGTGTGATATTGCAACCTTTGAGTTTTTCAGCCTGCAACACATAAAAATTGTCTTTCAAATCAACATTACAGCCAAGTTTCTTCAATCCTTCAATGTGAAAATTTACAGGTCTTGATCCAATCCGGCAACCGCCCGGAACGGGTATTAAAGCTTTTCCTGTTCTTAAAACAAGCGGACCGGCAGTGAGAATGGATATTCTGTTTACATTGCCATATTCGAAAGGAATTTCATTATTCGCAATGACAGGAGTTTCGGACGTAAGGGAATCCCCGGTAGTCTCAATTTTACTGCCGAGTAATCTGCAAAGCTCAAGAGAAACTTTCAGATCGTTTATTTTATTCGGTGAATTCCTGAGAACACATCTTTCTTTTGTCAGAAGAGATGCTATTAACAGTTTTGTAGCGGAATTTTTCGCGCCGGTTACTTTTACCGACCCGTAAAGCGGGTTTCCCCCTTTAATTAAAAACTTTGAATTATTTTCTGCCAACTAATCTTATAATAATTTTATTCTTTCCAGAATCCCATTTTTTCAAATTTCCTGATACGGTTATCGAGAAGCTTATCCCTTTTAACTTTATTCAGTGTCTCAATTTCTTCAACAAGAGCCTGCTTTAATATATTCGCCGCCTCCTGATGATTCCTGTGCGCGCCGCCTGCCGGCTCGTCAATAATTCTGTCAATAATTCCAAGCTTAAGTAAATCAGTCGCAGTAAGTTTAAGAGCTTCTGCCGCAGTTTCTTTAAAATCCCAGCTGCGCCAGAGAATTGACGAACAGGATTCGGGTGAAATAACGGAATACCAGCAGTATTTCAGCATTAGAATCCTGTCTCCGATTCCGATTCCAAGTGCTCCGCCTGAAGCACCCTCTCCGATTATTACGATAATAATCGGTACTTTAAGTCTCGACATTTCCAGCAAATTACGCGCTATCGCCTCGGCTTGTCCGCGCTCTTCGGCTTCGATACCCGGATATGCTCCCGGAGTGTCAAGCAAAGTTATAACTGGTTTATCAAACTTCTCGGCTAACTTCATAAGTCTTAAAGCTTTCCTGTACCCTTCAGGATTCATCATACCGAAATTCCTGTATAAATTTGACTTCGTATCCCTTCCCTTTTGCTGTCCGATTATCATGACAGTTTGACCTCCTAAATTTGCGAAACCACCTACAACTGCTTTATCATCCCTGAAGTTTCTGTCTCCGTGAAGTTCCACAAAGTTATCAGTCATTTGAAAAATATAGTCGAGTGTGTAAGGACGGTTAGGGTGCCTTGCAAGCTGAACAATCTGCCAGGGGGTCAGATTGTCAAAAATATTTCTCCGTAAATCATTTACTTTAGACTCCAGCCTGTTAATTTCGTCAGAAATATCAAGACTGTCTGCCATTTTTCGCATTTCTTCAATTTTCTGCTCAAGTTCAAGAATTGGTTTTTCAAAATCGAGTGCCATGTTAGTTATTATTTAATTTATAAAATCATTTGCGTATTAAGGAGAATACTGTTTTAAGGAGTATTTCTATATCAGAAATAAGAGACTGATTCTTAGCATAAAAAAGAATGAAATTATCAGTTTCTTCCTCTGTCATTCCTTCGTAATTATACAATTGTATCAGCCCTGTGAGTCCTTTTTTTCCAAGATAATCAATATCGCCTGTATCATACCATACAGGAATTCCTACAAAACTGTACTTCCCTGTAAATACTTCGGGTAATAAAAGAAGTTTCGGTACACTTTTGTTTTTATATTCCTTTTTCACTGCTGTTTTGCTATACATAAAAATAAAAGGATATACCAGTAAAAGCAATATTGCCGATAAAATCAGGTCGAATCCTCTTTTTAAAAATATATTTAATTTATTATTAATATTATACTCAATTTCAATTAAAGACAGACTGTCAATTCCGGATTTAATACGGGATAAAATCAGTTCGTTTCCTGTCGGGATAATCCTGAAAGTCACATTATCGTGTCGGAAGGACCACATAACCCGCAATATATCCTGATTAGCGAAATGGTCTCCTGAAAATATCACCTCCTCAATATTCTTCAGTTTTATTATTTCTTCAAGATTGTCAATATTTTTATCCTTACTGATTCTGTCGAAGTAAAGAATATTGTATCTTGATTCAAATTTTTCTTCGATATTCTGGCTTAAATGCCGGTCGCTCACTACAAGGATATTAACTTTCTTAAGTGTAATGTTTTTACTGATTATAAACCTGTATATATTTATTACAGCCCTCCAGCCGGGAAGGAACAATAACGCAAAGACAGTAGCTGATATTACAACTTCACGTGAATAAGCAACTTCCTTTAAAAAAAATGTTATCGAAGCATTGATAAAAAAACCGAAAAGAATTGCGTTAAAAGCGCGTTTAAGGGACAGATGATGTCTGCGCGTGTATAATCCGAATAACGTGAGTAAAATTATCCATATTGCGATATAAACACTCATTATAAACAAATAGGGCTCGTTCGGCAGCATTTTGAACCGAATAAAAACCGAAACTGTAAAAATTGAATATAAGATCAGACAATCAATAATCACTGGATAGATTATTTTTAAAATTCTTTTCGTGTATGAAAAAAATGACCTGTAAAAAATTCCGGACTGAAGGAAAAAAAGAACTATTCTCGGAGAACCTTTGAAATTCTTTTTTACAAAAACAGACATTGCTCCGTAAAAATTATTCACAAAGGAAACATTAGTTTTACGCGTACTTTCTCCTTTCAAATGAATAGTTGTTACTTCCGGATAATAATATATGCTGTACCCGTTTTGCTTTATCCTGTAACATAAATCGAGATCCTCGCCGTACATGAAATAGTCCTCATCAAATAAACCGGTTTTATCAAGAACTGTTTTCGGAATAAACATAAATGCACCGCAGATTGCATCAACTTCGGCAGTTTTGTTTTCATCGAGGTAAGTCAGGTTGTATTTACCAAAAAGTCTGCTCTTCGGGAAAATTTTTGACAGACCGAGTATCCGCGGGATTGCAACAGATGGTGTTGGAAAGCTTCTCCTGCACGCATAATCAAGTTTACCGCTCGATAGTATCAGCTTCGAAGAAATTGCGCCCGTATTTGCATGGCTTTCGCAGAAAGTTATTAATTTCTGGAAAGTACCTTCTTCCAGAACTGTGTCAGGGTTTAATATAAGTATGAATTTTCCCTGAACTCTTTTTAAGGCAATGTTGTTCGCTTTGGAGAAACCTACATTTTTCCTGTTTGCTATTACTAAAACGTCAGGATACTTAGAGCTTATATATTCGGCAGATCCGTCTATTGAATTGTTATCAACAAAGTATATTTCCGCTTTAAGACTTCCGAGCGTCTTATATATTGAAGCTATACAGTTATCTACAGCGTCTTTTACATTATAATTTACTATTACAACAGAAATATCATACATAGGATCTGGCACATTTTACTATTATACTTTTCCGAAGATTGATTTTATTTTCAGCTTCCAGACAATCAGAAATGCCTCATGGACAACTTTTTTTGACATTTTAGAACTCCCGGCCCGGCGGTCAATGAATAAAATCGGGATTTCCGCCAGCTTAAAACCGTTTTTTGTGAATTTAAACTTCATTTCAATCTGAAAGGAATAGCCGTTAGATGTTATTTCGTCAAGTTTTATCTGAGAGAGAGATGATACTCTGTAGCATACAAAACCTGCGGTAGTGTCCAGAATATTAAGTCCGGTAATAACCCTTGTATAAACATTGGCGAAATAACTTAGTAAAAGCCTTCTCATAGGCCAGTTAACAACTGAAATACCATGTATATATCTTGAGCCAACGACAAGATCGTAACCCTCGTTAATTTTTTCAATAAAAACCGGCAGATATTTGGGGTCATGCGAGAAATCCGCATCCATTTCGAAAACAAAATTATAACCATTCTTTATGGCAAATTTAAATCCTTCAACATAAGCAGTACCCAGCCCCGATTTCTTTTCTCTTTTGATTAAGTACACATTACTGTTTTTGTATGAATTTACCATATCCGCTGTTCCGTCGGGAGAATTATCATCAACAACAAGTACGCTAAACTCATAATCCTTAGAGGTCTGGTCAAGTACCTGAGGAATAACTTTAGTAATATTTTCCGATTCGTTGTATGTGGGTATTATTACAAGAACTCTCTGCATTTGAATTATCTTAAAAGAATAAAAATTATATCAGTCATAACCTGTAATATCGTAATTATAAAGCAAATTATCAAAATATTTAGTGTTTATAAACAATAATTATATTCAGAACAATTATTAATAAACCGTATTTTAATTCAAGTATTTCTGCACAAGATTATAGTATTCCCGAAGATTTGATATTA
>JAPLFI010000382.1 GCA_026390755.1 Ignavibacteriota bacterium | reverse complement strand
TTTGTTTGGTATTCCGACTTCTATTATTCCGTTCAGATTATGGAATTCAAAGTTTCCGTTATTGTCAATTTGTTTTAGTCGGTATTGATATTTTCCGGAATTCAGATTCATATCAGTAAAGTTATAGGTAGTTGGTGAATTCGTATTTCCGTTTCCTGAAACGAAAGCCATTTTACTAAATACTAAATACTCACTACCAAATACTGCTCTTTGCACTTCAAATCCGGAGTTATTTTGCTCCGATGCGGTTATCCAGTTGAGTTTGACATTCCGCCCGCTGATATTTGATGTAAACGAAGAAAGCTCAACGGGCAGCGGCGAATCAGTTTTTTCACCGACTGTAGCGCCTCCGTAATTACCGCCTGTATATTGCGCGGTAAGCATGTCCGGCTGAGCCAGCAGAAAAGCAAATAGGAGAGCCGGCAGGAGCATAAGATATAACGTAATTTTTTTCATATTTATAATTTTTAATTATTTTATACACGAATTAACACAAATTTGTTCGAATTACACGAATTAAAGAAAAGAACTTTCCTGGAATTAATATTGCTTAGTATTAATTGTTTCATAACCTCGGACTAAGGCGCCGTACGAACTCCACGACCACCAAAATACTCGCTACGACCATAGCTTGGGGCAGCCGCACCGTAACGCTCAGAAACTCCCAAGCTAATAATCGGATTCACCCAACTGCCGCCACGGTTACCGGTGCCTACGGCATCAGTACCGGGCCATGTTGATGCATCGGCATCGCCAATGGAAGTTAATATTCCATTGCCGTGTGTACCTGTAAATCCTCTGCCTGTAATATTACCGATAGTTATGGGACATTCGAACAGGTTACCGCTCATTTCCATAATGCCGTAATAAGTGGCGCCCGAAGTTACGCGTGTAGAAGTTGGCGTTGCAAATGCACCAACTCTCATGGGACCTTGTACTGAAGCATGGTTGTTAAAAGTGCAATTTCCTATGCCAGTTTCGTTATATGCTCCGGAGTTAGTTATCCCAGTGTTCTGTGTTATACTTGTACCCCAGGCAAAATGACCAGCAAATGGTGGTGTTATCGTCCCCCGACAGGATTTTTCAAATTCAAGTTCCGTCATGGGGCGTAAGCCGCTCCAATCAAGATATGCCGCTAAATCATCCCAGCTTAAATAGTTGCAGGCAACATAAGGGTTATCTGTTTCATAACTGGCAGGCCCGGGGTATACGGCTGTTGTTTTAATTTTTATTTTGTGTCGCTTAGCGTCAAAGAGATAAGTTCCTACTGCTGAAGTTGGCACTTTCGGTGTTCGTGTCGCTTGCTGTGTGTAAGTAAGAATATTTAAAAAGTCCACATATTGCTGTTGCATAATTTCGTATTTCATGCAGTAAAAGGCATTATAACCGGTGGGCCAGTAGGGGTTCATGTCCGTATTCGTAGAAGTGGTTTTGCTGATACCCCCATCTCCATCCACGTATATACCACTCCCTTTCAATTGGGCGTCATCGTAATTTGTAGGATTGCCGCACATAATGGCTGAACCTGTTGTTGTTATCTGATAAGGAATATTGCTACCTGTTTGTCTCAATGTACCGTAGCTACTTTCATCTCCTACATAAAACGCATCCTGCGGCACATACACCATTTCAATGGCGAATACCTTTATTGACACAGAAGCTCCGTCTGCTATTTTGTCCACTCCATAGTTCCACCGTAGTTGCGCACCGGTATTAGTAAAGGTACCTGCATTATCAGCAGACCGGTAAATAAATGCGCCTGTGCCGTCAGATGCGGGTGTAATCGTACCCGAAGGTGCAGTGTTTCCCGTCAAGTTGATTGTAGCGTGACTCCAGACCGGAGTACCGGTAACAACATTTGCTCCGCCGGTTAAGGCAGTTGACGGCTGTGTCGAGACTGAAAAAGTTGTTACACCTGTAATCGCTGTTACAACTGTACCAGTAACAAAGGCGCCACCTCCTGTTACGCTTACGGGCATTCCAACACAGAGACCCAGTGTGCTGGTAACTGTAATTTTTGCGTATCCGGTAACAGTCGCGCCGGATAAGACAGTTGTCGGTGTGTTAGACACTGTGAAACGTGTTCCATCTGTAATTTTTGAAACATAAGTACCCGTTGGAAATACCCCTGTACCTGCTGTTACGGCAACATGCACTCCAACACTGAGATTAGTGGTGCTACCAACTGTAATGGTATGTAGGTAGCCGGTAACAGTTGCGCCGGATAATGCCGTTGTTGGCTGTGCCGAGACTGTAAAAGTATTTCCGCTGATTGCTGTTACAGTTGTACCCGCCGGAAAAACGCCGGTACCTGCTGTTACGATTACCTGCATTCCAACAACGAGCCCACTGGGACTGCTAACTGTGATGGTAGTTCCAGAAGAAGTAGCGTTAGTCAGCGGAAAAGAAGAATAAGAAGAGGAAGTTGACGTATTAGCCGAAGCATAAGCAAGACCGGAAGTTGCGCCGGGAGACGAAACATAATTTGATGTTGACTTGTACTTCACAAACACCCATGCGGCATCCCAATTGTTAGGAGTAACTGTCCGCCATGAATTATCCCAACTTAGGTCAAACTGCACCTTTGCATAATGATCTGTCGTGTTTTGTCCTGTTATACTAACATTTGTAACAGTATCCTTGTTTGCAAAGGCGCTACAGCTTAGCAACATAAACAGAAAGATAAAAGCTATGTGCTTTTGCAGGCATTTTAAAAACATTGATAGAATTTTTTTGTTCGTTTATTTAATTTATAATATTGAGAAAAAAACTTTCTTATTCGTTATTTTACTTGAACTACACTTCATAAAACTTCCAGGTTAATAATTTATGTCACCTTCTACCGATATGTCACTCCTACTTTGAATTTCTTTAAATTAGAACTACACAAGATACAACATGCATTGTTTTAGTAAGCAAATATCGTGCCAAAATAACGGATATATACAGATATTTCATTCCGATTGGTTATATATATGTAAATACGCAGTTTAATTATGATTTTAGAAAATTACAC
>JAPLFI010000518.1 GCA_026390755.1 Ignavibacteriota bacterium | reverse complement strand
TCCCAAACCGCCTCATAACTCCCCGCCGACTGCCTCTCATTCACAAGCGTTTCAACCTCTCGCCCCATAACATCATACACAACTAACCGAACAACCCCTGCCTTCGGCAAATCATATCGTATCCTCGTCACCGGATTAAACGGATTAGGATAGTTCTGCATTAGCATATAATCATTTATCGTATGAGTGCTAATATTATTTACCCAAACTGAACTACCGGTTGTAGTTTTCAGTATAGTCCCATAACTTCCGCAAACCCATCCGGTATTTGAGTTAAGAAAGAACATAGATGAAAATGTTTCATAGAGCATGCAATAGCTACTCCAGTTTATTCCTCCGTTTGTTGTTTTATGCAAATAATTCCAACCGATACTAATACCGGTATTTTCATTTTCAAAAAATATTTTATCAAATGATGCAGGGATTGTGTCTGTATGAAGATAGCTTACCCAATTTAAGCCGCCGTTTGTTGTTTTATAAACTAAATTTTTAAGTGTATATATTAAGTCTTTTGAGGCAGTAAGCCATCCTGTATTTGAATTTAAGAAGTAAATATTGTTGATTTTTATTTCTGAATACAGGTTTTCAATCCAGCTTTGCCCTCCATCTGTGGTTTTAAATAATTTGGAACCATTGAAATTGCTAATCAACCACCCATTCGACTCGGAAAAGAATTTTATTGTACCAATCGAAAAACTTCCATTATTAATGTATTGCCTGAACCAGTTGGCTCCTCCGTTTGTGCTTTTCAATATACAGTATCCTCTCGGTACAAATATCTCGTTTTCATTTTTAAAACTAAAACTATATGCAATATTACTCCAGGGAGCGGCAGTATCGTAAAGTATATTCCAGTTAGTACCCGAATTTGTTGTTTTAAGAATTTTAGAAGAAGTCAACAACCATCCGGTATGCTGATCTTTAAAATAAACATCATTGAGAAAATAAATGCCCGGAATATCCGCAAGGAACCAATTATTTCCGCCGTTTGTAGTTCTTAAATAATTATCTCCTCCGCCAACAGCCCATCCATAATTTGCGTCTGCAAAATAAACAGAGCTGATATTTTTGAAGATACCGGAAGATAAAAAAAACCAATTTTGTCCGCCGTTAGTTGACTTAATAATTTGCCTGGAATCTACACCTCCGAAAATATATCCGGTATTTTGATTGAAAAACTTCAAGCCTCCCTGAGAACCCTGAATAGGTATATATGTTTGAATCCAATTTATTCCCCCGTTTGTTGTTCTGAATATTACTGTATCCTGATAGCCCGGTAATATCCATCCCGTCTGCGCATCATGAAAAAAGAGTTTTCTCGTTAATACATTCTGATTTAGTGATTGAATAAACCAATTCACACCCCCGTTCGTAGTTTTTTTTACGTAACCTATTTCTCCGCAAAACCATCCCGTCTGAGCATTAACAAATTTAATATCCCTTATTCCCTGAGAATCAAAACCGGGGTCATAATCAATCCAGTTTAAACCTCCGTTCGTTGTTTTCATAATAAAATTTTCAGACGGATAGGGGGAGGTTATATATCCGGCAGCCCAACCCGTGTTAATATCAATAAAATCTAATCCTGTCCATTGAATATTATTGCCGGGAAAATTTGTATTACTCCAGTTCATACCGCCGTTCGTTGTTTTAATTACGATTCCCGGACCAAAAGAATAACCGGTATTATCATTTAAGAACTTTAGTAAATGGATTGCAAAATCCCTATAATTAAGAGTCCAGTTCTTTCCTCCGTCTGTTGTTTTAAGTGTTTTATTATATGGATATCCTTCATCAGCCTGAATCCATCCTGTGTTTTCATTTATGAAATAAGAATATTTGTAATCATATTCGTGAACAGAAAAATTGCTCATATTAATCCATGAACCTCCTCCATTTGTGGTTTTGAGTATATTATTCGGATAACCAAAGGCGATCAGAGTGCTTTCGTTGAACAAACAAAAATCTTTTATCTGGTTACTTTGTGGTTTCAGATTCTGCCAGACCCACTGGCTCTGACAATTACGAATTAAAAATGTAGAATTGAATACTAAAATAGCAGAAATGATGAAAAGTAATTTGAAAATTATTTTTTTCATATTTACCAGTAAGCCGTAAACATAAAGTAAACGGTTTTAGGAAGTGTCTGAACATACAGCTTTCTGGCGTTATATATTTCGTAGAAATAATAATTTGTATCCACGCCTGCCGCCATGAGGTCATCCGAGAATGGTCTCAGTGTGGGCATGATTAAATCCATAGTTTCGCTCATATATGTCTTACCTTCTATTAAATCTATTAATCCGTCCGGCGGAGGATTAGAAGTCGGATTTGTGAACCTGTCAATAGATGTTATTTCCATAAGGGATTTCGGACCTCCTGATGCCGGAATCATTTTAATATATTCCAGCCCCGAGTTCAGATTCTCTATTGCTCGAAGTATCAAATTGAATCCCGTCTGCGGAATTCTCTCTCCAAAAAGCTTGTAAACATTTTTCATTTTAAGTTTCCATGCAAGTGGTGTCTGGTCAGGGGACTGATCGGCGCATTTGAACATTTTCAATATCAGTGTATCACCCGGTGCGCTGCCGTATTCACCTTTTCCGTATTTCTTTCCCGCTGCCGTTGAATAAGTAATTCCTGCGTGATAATTATCCGGTACACTGATTTTAAGTCCTATGAAACCCGCGTATTCAAAAACATAATATTCTGAGGGCAATAGCTTCCTGAAATACCCGAAAAACTTCATACCCGGAATCTGTTGATTAATTATAATCGTGTCATATCCGGAAGAACCCGTATCCCACAACTGTACGTATGCAAGCGCATCTCTTTTTCCCGGTTCCGTGTTATCACATTGTACCCATATTTCTAAATCCGGTGAAGTAATCTGAATTCGGTTATCCTTAATATACTGCGGTAGTCCAGCCCCGCCTGTCATATCCTTCATCACAACATCGTAATACGATGCATAAACTGTGTCAGTAAAATAATGAGAGTCACTGTAATACCAGACATTGAAATCATATTTGTACGTATAAGAAGGACCAACGGCGTCACTTTTACACGCGGAGAATAAAGCGGTCAGCACAATAACCGTGATAAAGGCGTAGAATATAATAATTACATTCCGGCGAAGGAAAAAGTTATGATTATTGATTTTGCCGGAAAAACTTTTTAGAAACGATAAAAATTTCAGGACTCGCATAATTATTCAATTTTATGTGTACCGGATTACTCCGGGCTTAGAGACAAAGCTGAAAGCGATAGAGATTTTTTACGATAAATATCTTTTTTATTAATTTATTTTAATTGATTTTTAATGTCAAGATAATATAAAAATTAATATAATATTAATGTAGGTCCAATCTTAAAGCTAAACATACTTGCTTTATCACTTTCTTCGGCAATATTATATCTAATCATAGCATTATATGCCATATCTGTGGATAGTAAAAACATTTGGCTGTATTATAAAAATGGGTAGATAAAACATTATCACGTCGAAGATCCCGATGTTCTTTATCGGGATCTTTAGCTGGACTCTGCCTTTGCTCATATTCTATAAAAGCTCTTCTCTGTGTAACTCTGTGTCTTCTCTGTGACCTCTGTGTAACTTCTGTGACCTCTGTGTAACTTCTTTGTTATCTATTCAATATTATAATACAGCCAAGTTCTTTTGGTAATTGAATTATAATCGAGTAAATTTACAACTGTTTGAGAATTTACAGGAATAACATTAATCAATAAAATTACAATAAGTATTATAATCTTCATTTTTATATTACTTATCGTATTAACATCATCTTCATCGTCTCCCCGTACCCCTCCGCCGTCAGCCTGTAAAAATACACTCCGCTCGCAAACCGCGTGCCATCCCAAACCGCCTCATAACTCCCCGCCGCCTGCCTCTCATTCACAAGCGATTCGACCTCACGCCCCATAACATCATACACCGCCAGCCTCACAACCCCAGCCCGCGGCAATTCATATTGTATCTTTGTCACCGGATTAAACGGATTCGGATAATTTTGGTGCAATGAATATGACGCCGGAATTTCTGAATTAATATTTATTATTCCAATAGAATTACCCGTTGGGTTGCGTTTGTAGTATATCTCAGTGAAGATCCCATCACGTTCATCCCTCCAAACGACATGCACAACGGAACCGGATATTGCAACGGAAGAGCCTGATGATAAAGCCGTGTCATTCGTAAGCCTTGTATCTGCTCCCCAGTTTATGCCTGCATTTGTTGAGAGTTTATAATAAATCTCGTCGTTTCCGTCACGTTCATCTCTCCATACGACATGCACTGCCAAACCGGATACTGCTACAGAAGGATATTCTGACCAGGATGTGTCATTCGTAAGCCTTGTATCTGCTCCCCAGCTCACCCCGGCATCTGTCGAGCGTTTGTAGTAAATAACATCGTGCCCCTGATGCTGTGCATGCCATACAACGTGCACAACCGCACCTGATACTGCGACTGAAGGATAATATGCGTAATCAAAGTCATCCGTCAGGCGTACATCTTGTTCCCAGTTTACGCCTGAGTTCGTTGAGTGTTTGTAGTATATTTCCAATCTCCCGTTACGATAGTCCTCCCATACAACATGCACGACCGTGCCTGATACTGCAACTGAGGCAGAGGATGACAGAGTATAGTAAGCCGTTAGCTGTATCTCTGCTTCCCAGCTTAAGCCTCCGTCAGTTGAGCGTTTGTAGTATAAATCCCTGTCTGCATTATTATAATAATCATTCCATACAACATGTACGATGGAGCCGGATACTGCGACAGAAGGCGATGCAGCAGAATTAGTGTCTGTATATGTCAGCCTTGTATCTGTTCCCCAGCTTATCCCCGCGTCAGTTGAGCACTTGTAGTATATCTTGTCCTTGCTCCCGTAACGCGAGCCCACCCATACTACATGCACAACATTACCGCTTGATGTAACGCACCTTGCATTATTGCCGGATGTAAAAGAAAAAGCGGAGTCATTCGTCAGCCGCACATCGGGCTGCCACTGCGCATTTGCTTTAAGCGCCGGAAGCAAAAGTGCCAGTACTAAAACAACAATTATTTTTTTCATAATGTAAAATTTAACGAATTAACAACATCTTCCTCGTCTCCCCGTACCCCTCCGCCGTCAGCCTGTAAAAATACACTCCGCTCGCAAACCCGCTCCCATCAAACGTCGCTTCATAACTCCCCGCCGTCTGCCTCTCATTTACCAGCATTTCAATCTCACGACCCATAACGTCATACACCGCCAGCCTCACAACCCCCGCCCTCGGCAAATCATAACGAATCTTTGTTGAGGGATTGAATGGATTGGGATAATTCTGACATAAACTAAAACTATTTGGAATTGGTTCGTTTAATTTTGAAATAAAGGTAATACCTCCTGTAGTTGTTCTTAAAATAACATCGTTTGCTCCTGCGCAAAACCCCGTTAAGTTATCAAGAAATTTCATGGTTGATAGTGTAGTTCCGAATTGGTTTAAATCAATTTTCCACGTAATCCCGGAATTGACCGTTTTTAAAATGATACCATTTTCCCCGCAAGCCCAGCCCGTATTCGCATCAACGAAATATAAAGAGTATAAAGATGCATTAGTATTTGACTGCTGTTGATTCCAGTTTATCCATCCATTAACAGTTTTATAAATATTGCCTCCGCTTCCGCTAACCCATCCAGTATTCTCATTTATCATAAATAATGCCTCGAAATCAATAGTTGGATTAGTTTGCATCACTGACCAGTTTGTTCCTCCATCTGAAGATTTAAGTATATCACCGGCTGACGTCGATGCAAAACCTGTATTCAAGTTAAAAAATTTTATATTTTCTACAATACCTGATGCAATTGTTGAAGCAATACTCCAGTTTTCACCGGTATTCGTAGATTTATAAACATCAGCTGTCCCCGCAGCCCATCCTGTAAAGTCATTTATAAAATAAAGGCAACTGAAATTATCCCAGCTTACGCTTCCCGATAACTTTTTGGTAAAACTTGTACCCCCATTGGTTGTTTTGTAAATAACCTGTCTATAACCGATAGGATAATTGAGTTCCGCTGTACTTAAAAAACCGGTATTTTCGTTTAAAAAACATGTTGAATGTATGCCATGGTCCCTGAAATAAATATTTTCTTGTGAATAAATAAACCAATTACTACCCGCGTTTGTGGTTTTAAGAAATCCAGTATATCCTGTTTGATTATTGATAAATGAAAAATTTCCACCAATTGCTGTTAATTGCGGTTCGATACAATTCCAGTTTGTGCCCCCGTTTGTTGTTTTGAAAATTCCTTCACATCCTGCGGCCCATCCAACCAAATCGTTCCTGAAATACAATAGATACGGTAGATACGATCCATATAAAGTATATGGATAAAGCAGTTGTAACCAGTTATTTCCGCCGTTCGTTGTATTATAAATTCCTCCATACGTGCTAAAGAATCCGGTATTCGCATTTACAAAAAAGAAATCATTCATAGGATTTGCTGAATATTGAAATATTAAAGACCAGTTATATCCCCCATTAATAGATTTATAGATATAATTATTATTAAAAACCCATCCTGTATTCTCATTTATAAATTGAATTTTTGTTAAATATTCCGGAATCTCGAAATTTGAAATAGTTATCCAGTTTATTCCGCTATTAGTAGTCTTTTTAATATATAAAGCTGTCATTGAATATCGGCTTAGACCCCATCCCGTTGATTCGTTTATAAAAGATAAAGACGGAACCTCTCCTTCAAAGATTGTGGTATCCCATTGAGCTCCGCCATTTGTAGTTCTGTAAATTTTTCCATAAATAGTATACACCCAGCCCGTATTAGGATTAAGGAAATATAATTTATTTTCACCTATTAAAATGTTCCCCCAGACAGACGTCCAGCTATTTCCGCCATTTGTTGTTTTAGCGATTGAATAATTCGATGAAGCATATCCATTATTATTATCCGGGAAACACATTTCATAAGGAGGTATGGCTAAGTTTGAAGGTGTCCAAGTTTGACCTTTATTTGTAGTTCTGAATACCGAGTTTGGGGTACTAAAATAATTAGTATCCTCGCTTGGGAAAGAAAAAGCTGATGGACAGTATCCATTGTTGCTTAAAATCCATTGATTTTGGGCGTTTAGATTTCCGCACAATATTATCAACAGTAAAACGCGAACAAAGATAATTTTATTATTCATGACATTTAATAAATAATATTTCAGATTTCGTCAAAAAATTCTTATTTTTACTCCCTATATTTACGAGAAGAATATTTATTTTTATTTGACCAATAACATTTTCCTCGTCTCATTAAACCCCTCCGCCGTCAGCCTGTAAAAATACACACCGCTCGCAAACCGTGTGCCGTCCCAAACCGCCTCATAGCTCCCCGCCGCCTGCCTTTTATTCACCAGCATTTCAACCTCCCGCCCCATCACATCATACACCGCCAGCTCCACACTCCCGGAACGAGGCAATTCATATCGTATCCTCGTCACAGGATTAAACGGATTAGGATATGCATCAAAGACCTTATACTCTTTAGGAACCGATGTTGATATTTGGATTAAGCCCGTTGGTAAAGTAGAGAAAGACCAGACTGTTGACCATGGACCTGCTCCGTTTACATTCGAGGCATTTACACGCCAGAAATATGTTATTGCATTAAGTAATTTTCCGTAAGGAATATTATACAAATTAGTATCCACGGTTACTGAATCCGTGATAACGGCAAAATTTGGTACAGTAGATATTTGAACTGTGTAACGCCGCGCGTTAGTTACCTGATTCCATCTGAAAGTAGTATTTACAGGAACATTTATTGCGTTATTCAATGGAAATACTAAAACCGGTGCCGAAGGCAGAGGTAATCCTCCGTTCACTGTGCTGATAATTGTACCGTTCAGCCCTACTGCCCATCCGATTTCCGAATTTATAAAATGTACATCCGCGAGCCATGGCACTGAAGGAATTGTTTGTGCAAACCAGTTCTCACCTCCGTTTGTTGTCTTCAGTATTTGACCCGTCCCTGAAACATAATAATCACCGCCCGACACCCATCCTGTGTTGATATCAATAAAGCACACGGAATTAATCCAGCGGTTTGTTCCTGAAGGTTTTGAAATCCACGATTCACCTCCGTTTGTTGTCTTCAGAATAACGCCGCCATAGCCTACGGCAAAACCGGTCAATTGAGTTACAAAATAAACGCCTTCTAAGTTCTGAGTGGTTCCGCTGTAATACGGAGACCATAGAGCCCCGCCGGTCGTCGTTCGCAATACAGTGCCGGCATCACCAACAACCCATCCTGAATTTGAATTTATGAAATAAAGCCCTGTGAGATTAATACTCACACCGGAATTTTGCTGTACCCATGTTTGTCCGCCGTCAGATGTTGAAAGTATTTTACCCCCAAAGCCGGCTGCACGCCCGGTCAGATTGTCTGTAAACCAGATTTTCAATATGAGTCCTGAATTAGAGTTATACTGACTTATCCAGTTATTCCCGCCGTCAGACGTTTTATAAATGTAAGATGTATTCTGCGGCTGACCGCCTCCTGCCGCCCATCCGGTCTGATCGTTTAAAAAATAACAGCAGTAATAACTGCCCTGTACAGAAGGAGAGTATTGACTGAACCAGGATGCTCCGCCATTTGTCGTTTTCCGCACAACGTTATACCATCCGACAGTCCAGCCCGTATTCTGATTGATAAATTGTACATGCTGTAAGTGCTGAGTAGTATTGCTGTACTGAGTGAACCATCCTGTCTGAGCGAATAACACTGAACAATTAAGAATTAAAAATGTAGAATTGAATACTAAAATAGCAGAAATGATGAAAAGTAATTTGAAAATTATTTTTTTCATAATACTTATTGTTTAGGTTTATTGCCTCCTTGCCGAATATACATCCGGAATGAGCAATAAAAAATGCAAATATCTCAGTAAATCACAACAACTCCACCGCTTTCCTCTTCAGCTCATTAGTCGTGTGAATATATTGGATTGTCGTGGTTATACTGCTGTGTCCTGCGAGCTCTTTCACTGTGTTTATATCTGCCCCGGCAATTATCAACTTTGTTATAAAAGAGTGCCTTAGCGAATGAAATTTTTTGTTCGGAAAGATTACCAATTCCCCGAATAGAAACTCCTGCTGTCAAAGTTGTAATTAGAATTTTTCAGATAGGGATTTATATTTATTGCCTGAGATAATAATTGTTCCATCGAATTAACATCATCAAACCTCTCTGCACCCCAGGCATATTGAGTGTTTATTTTCAAATTAAATATATCATCTGATAATCTCGGATATACAACAGATGTTTTGGTAGTATAGATATATACTCTTATCGGTAGTTCATAAGATGAATATTTATTCCGGAGAAATACATTTACACCGCTGTTATTTTCCGTAGTCATTGAAAATTCCGTAGAAGGCAAAACTCCGGTAGCACCTTGCAGGGGATAATTACAACTTGGCGGATTTAATGTTGCAAAGATTCCTCCATTAACTAACCGGTATGTTATATGACCAGTCGCATTATCGGATAACCGTTCATATCCTATCGTTATATAATAGTTAAAATTTATCCCGGCAATCGACGGAAGAATAATGCTGTTTGTTGTTAATTGATAATCAGAGGGAAATATATTTCCGGCATTATCAAAGTTATAAAAACTTGATTGTGAAACACCAACAGATTTTGAATTTATTGTTACGCCGGTGGCATTGATAAAACTATAATTCATTTGAATTTCATCCGGATTCGTCCGGATTTCATCTTCTGTAAAAGTAATATTTATATTCTCGTTTTGATTAATAGTCAATGGCTTTTCACCATATTTATCATAAGAAATAATTCGATAACCTTCAGTGTAATAACCTAATATAGCGGCTTTACCTTTTAAGTTGCCATCTGTGTACCATAATTTATACGTCTGTAAAGGAATTCCGGGATTTAACAACTGAAAAATATGATTAATCCCTAAGGAATCCCAAAAAATAAAAGCATACTTATGATTTGGATTTGTATTAGTATCAGGGAAATTTACAGTAATAAGACCGCTTTGTTTGCCGGAAATGGTTTTACTTATAGTTAATACCGGATTTGAAGCAGTGACTCCGATAAATACATTTGCAGTCCGGTCACCAAACATTACCGAATCACGTAAAATACCGGCAATATCGTAAGGTTTCTTTACCGAGTCTAAAATAAAATTACCGCCCGCATCGGAATAAGT
>JAPLFI010000451.1 GCA_026390755.1 Ignavibacteriota bacterium | reverse complement strand
GGAATTGAAAATAACACTTAACACTTAACACTTAACACTTAACACTTAACACTTAACACTTAACACTTAACACTTAACACTTAACACTTAACACTTGTCTCGTATCACGTTTGTATCACGCCAACATTGAATTTAGGTATATAAGGATTGTGGTCGCAAAGTTCTATGCAATAAGAAATTGTTTCGCGTGTACAGGCAGGGTCAATAATGCCGTCAATCCATAGTCTCGCCGCGGCATACATCACATTTGTCTGCTCGTCGTACCGCGTATGTATTTCCTCAAGGAATTCCTTCTTATCGTCTTCGTGAATTTCTCTTCCGAGTTTTTTCATCTGTCCGATTTTTATATTCAGCAATACATTGCTTGCCTGAGCGCCGCCCATGACGGCTATTTTAGCATTAGGATAAGCGAAAATAAATCTCGGGTCATAAGCCTTGCCGCACATCGCATAATTTCCTGCTCCGTAGCTGTTGCCGGTAATAATCGTAATTTTCGGAACGGTTGAATTTGCAACTGCATTTACCATTTTAGCGCCGTCTTTAATAATTCCGCCGTGTTCTGAAGCAGAGCCGACCATAAAACCCGTTACATCCTGAAGGAATACAAGAGGGATTTTCCTTTGATTGCAGTTCATAATAAACCGTGCCGCCTTATCGGCTGAATCGGAATAGATCACTCCGCCGAACTGCATTTCAGAAGAACTTTTTGTTTTGCCGTCAGGCATTTTCTTTTTAACAATTTCGCGTTGATTTGCGACGATACCGACTGCCCATCCGTCAATTCTCGCATAACCTGTTATCAGGGTTTGTCCGTAATCAGGTTTATATTCATCAAATTCACCGTCATCAATAATTCGCGCTATCAGCTCGTATGTATTGTAAGGTTTCGAGCTGTCATCCGGTATAACCCCGTAAATTTCTTCTTTCGGAAATACGGGCGGTTTGCTTACAGCGCGGTCGAATCCGGCAGAGCCTGTCTTTCCGAATTTACCGACGAGGCTTCTGATTTTTTCAATTGCCGTTTTATCGTCCGGCACATTCTCGTCGGTGATTCCCGAGACTGAAGAAGAAACTTCGCCTCCGCCGAGTGCTTCCGTGTTCGTCACTTCGCCGATTGCGGCTTTTACGAGATGCGGACCGGCTAAAAAAATACTACCGCTGCCTTCTACAATAATTGTTTCATCGCTCATAATCGGCAGGTAAGCGCCGCCCGCAACGCAGGGTCCCATGATGGCAGCAATCTGCGGTATTCCCGCCGAACTCATAACGGCATTATTCCGGAATATTCTTCCGAAATGTTCTTTATCGGGGAATATTTCATCCTGCATGGGAAGGAATACTCCTGCGGAATCAACGAGGTATATAATCGGCAAGAGGTTTTCCATAGAGATTTCCTGCGCTCTGAGAATTTTCTTACACGTCAGAGGGAACCATGAACCTGCTTTAACGGTAGCGTCATTCGCCACTATCACACAGTCGCGTCCGCAAACCTTTCCGATTCCGAAAATCGTCCCTGCGGACGGCGCCCCGCCGTATTCCTCATACATTTTGTATGCCGTAAAAAGTCCTATTTCCATGAAGTGAGCGCCTTCATCAATCAAAAGATTAACGCGTTCGCGGCAGTGGAGTTTATTCTGTAAATGCAGTTTCTCCGTGGCTTTCTTACCGCTTCCGTTCATGATAATCTCTGCTTTATCGCGCAAATCCTTCAGAAGCGATTTATGATAATTCTCACGTGCAGAAAAGATTTTGTCTTTTCCGCTGATATTCAAAAAACTATTCAATTGCATACTGTAAATATTCTATTTTTAATAATACTACACTTAACACTTAACACATAACACATAACACATAACACATAACACATAACACATAACACTTAACACTTAATTATGCCATTGCTTTCTTGTTAGAGTTAAGATAAATCGGTTCTTTTTTATGTGTTATTACTTCTTTTGTAATAATGCAGTTTGTAACATTTTCTTTATTCGGTATTTTATACATAATATCAATCATTGAGTTCTCGAGAATAGACCTCAGTGCTCTTGCGCCCGTGCCGCGTTTGATTGCAATTTTTGCCACTTCTTCCAGCGCATCATTCTCAAACTCAAGTTCAACGCCTTCCATGCGGAAGAGTTTTTTATACTGTTTTATGAGGGCGTTCTTAGGTTCCGTGAGTATTTTCAGCAGTGCTTCCCGGTCAAGCAGGTCGAGCGTAGTTACAACCGGCAATCTCCCGACGAGTTCGGGAATAATACCGAATTTAATCAAATCATCAGGTTCCGCCTGAGCGAGAATTTCGTCTTTCTGTAAGTCATTTCGTGAGTAAACCTCCGCTCCGAACCCTATTGAACTCTTAGCTATGCGTTTTTCAATTTGTTTCTCCAGTCCGTCAAACGATCCGCCGCAGATAAAAAGAATATTCTTTGTATTTACCGAAAGCAAAGGCTGTTCGGGGTGTTTGCGGCCGCCTCTCGGTGGAACAGTTGCAACCGTTCCCTCTAATATTTTCAAAAGCGCCTGCTGTACGCCTTCGCCCGATACATCACGCGTTATGGATACATGCTCGCTTCTGCGGGATATCTTATCAATTTCGTCTATATAGATTATACCGCGCTCTGCCTTCGAAATATTGTAATCAGCCCCGGCAAGCAGACGAACCAGCATAGACTCAACGTCATCACCGACGTATCCCGCTTCGGTCAGCGTTGTAGCATCGGCAATTGCAAAAGGTACATTAAGAAATTTCGCAAGAGTCTGTGCGATGTAAGTTTTACCGGTCCCCGTTGTTCCTATCAGCAGAATATTGCTCTTCTCAATTTCCACATCATCAATCGCTAATGTTTTTGTGGAATCAATACGCTTATAGTGATTATAAACCGCTACTGAAAGAGTCCTTTTCGCCCTGTCCTGTCCGATAACATATTCATCGAGAAAACGTTTAATCACTTGCGGTGTCATAACAGTCCGGTGGCGTTTTACGTCCTTTTCCATGAATGACGGATCGGAGTTCGTTTTAATTATATGAACTGCACCGTCAACGCATATCTCGCATATATACGGAGCTTTGCCTGTTCTGTCGGGAGGACCTTTGATGAGGTTTGTTACCTTATCGGCGGGTCTTCCGCAGAATGAGCATCTTGGTGTAAGTACCTGTGTCTTTGCTGCCATTTAAATATTTATATTTTAAAAATATTTCAATAATAAGTCGTGCGCGATGGGGGAGTTGAACCCCCACGGGTTTCCCCGCCAGATCCTAAGTCTGGTGCGTCTGCCAGTTCCGCCAACCGCGCAAAAATCTTCTATAACCGTAAAATATAAGGAATTCACTTAGTTAATTCAATTAACTTATTTAAGTTAACCGGATTCCCTGCACGCACAGTGAATTTTGAATCTAAAAAAGCAGAAGTAAGAATATAAGCTGACGTTTAACAGCTTATGCGATACACGTAACGCGTAATTAAAAAAGAATATATTGCTTATGTTAACCGTTTTAATTTGAAATTAGCGGCGAACTTAAGTAAATTACATAATATGAATAATACAATATAGTGCGTATTTATACGAAATATTTCATTTTAATTTTATCCTTTCTGCTAATCCGGAACGTCTATTCACAGCAGTATTTTACTAAATCTTACACTATTGAAAATGGCTTACCGACGAGGTATGTGCATGACGTAAATCAGGACAGCTCCGGACTTATGTGGTTTGCGACATATTCCGGAGTCTCCAGTTTTGACGGTTTTAGTTTTAAAAATTACGATTCCACAAGCGGACTTCCCGAACAGAATTACAGGAAACTGAAGTGTGATGAAAAAGGGGTTTTCTGGGTTATACCGTTTTATGCTTACGGAACCATTGTTTATTATGAAAATAACGTATGGAATAAACTTAAATCTTTGAGGCGGGAAGAAGCTGATTGTGATATTTCTTCTTTTGGTGTTACATATAAAGACGGCAAGCCTGTTATATGTATAGGCAGTTCTAGAGGGCTTTATATATATCAGAATGATGAATGGAAACACTATAATGTTTCGGATGATATAACACTGAACCGTGTGAGCTGTGTGACAGCGAAAAACGGAAAATTCTATATTTCGACAGGCGCTGGTATTTGTATCTTTGATAACGGTAAATTAGACTGGAGTTTGAATGAAAAATTAAAATTATACGGGAAAAATATTCTGGCGATTGAGTTTGAGCAAACCGGTACTCCAGAAGAAAAATTATGGCTGCTGAGCAGCAAATGGCTTGGATATTTCCGGAATAACAGATTCGAAATATTCACGGATAAATTCCATCTTCCGAATATACCCGAATACAACTATACTTATAACTATACTTCCTTATGTCTTGATAAAAAAGGGAATATATTTTTCGGGAATGGCTGGGCGAAATATTTCACGAATAAATCTACACGCGAAGTTATGCCGTTGTTTGTAAATAACGGTTTATCTTCCGACGGTGCAACGGCAATTTTTATAGACAGGGAGTCGAATGTTTGGTTTTCAGATACAAGAGGCGTAGATAAAATCAGCAATTTATCTTTCGTGAATTATTTCGAAATATCAGGATTACTTGAAAATGAAGTGACGGCGGTTTGCGAATTAAAAGACGGCGGATATGTATTCGGGCATAATAACGGATTATCAATTTTAGAAAACAATAAGTTCAGACGAATTTACTTCTCTGGTATGAAGTATAATTCCGCGAGGGTATTGGATTTAATGAAAGATGATAAGGGGAATATCTGGATTGCCGCAAATGAACTCGGTTTAGGTAGATTACAGGCAGACGATAAAATTAAATGGTATGCAGGCGGAAAGGATTTCAACGTTTCGGCAATACATCAGGACAGATCCGGAAAAATATGGATAGGGACGAACAAGAGATTATATTATCTGAAAAATGATAAAATTATCGAATATGAGAACACTGCCGGGATTAGTATTTCACACAGAAAAATATTTTCATCCGATAAGGGAGGAATATATATAGCGGGGAGAAGCGGATTATGGTATTTGACTGAAAAGGAATTTATAAAACTGCCTTCTGCCGACGGGACGAAATCCGATAATATTTTCGCGTATTATAAAAGTAAAGACGGAACTGAATTCGCCGGCACGGGTAACGGGCTCTATGTTATAGAGAACGGACAGCTGGTCAAGTACAACAAAAACGGAATCTGTATAAATAATCCGGTGTATTTTATATTGCAGGATAAGGAAAATAATTTCTGGCTCGGCTCGAACGAAGGAGTCTTTAAATGGGACGGGAAAAATAAAATTGAAAATTATAATATTAACAACGGACTTGCCGGAAGGGAAACAAACCGTTCGGCCGGAATTCTTGATTCTAAAGGTATGGTCTGGATTGGTACTGACCTCGGACTCTCCTGTTATAAGCCCGAGTTCAATAATAAAGAAATTCCAAAACCTGAAGTTAAACTCCTGTACATAGAAGATAGTAAAGGTGTGCGCCATCCTTTAAATGAAAACAGCTCAGTGAATTATGACGCAAATTCGATGAGTTTTCATTTCCGCGGAATATCGTTTGTGAATGAGAACTTAATTACTTATAAATACAAGCTGGAAGGATATGACGATAGCTGGCAGGAAATAAATCAGTCAATGCTCGATAAGGTCAGGTATGTGAGTGTTAATCCGGGTAATTATCAATTACTCGTAATGGCGAAAAACTTTTCGGGCGAATGGAGTGAGGTTGTGAAATCCGGAACAATTTCAGTTAAATCACCTGTTTACAAAACATGGTGGTTTTATTTGATTATTATTGCCGTATCGGGAAGTATGGTTTTCGCTTTTATTAAAATTAGAATTCAGCGGGCTCAGAATATGAAACTGGAGAATGAAATTTCCGAAAGAAAACTAATAGAGCAGGAAAGGAAAAAGGCGGAAGAAGTATTGAAGAAATATGCCGAAGATCTGAAATTACTTAATGCCAGCAAGGATAAATTCTTTTCGATTGTAGCGCATGACTTAAAAAATCCTTTTCAGGGTTTACTCGGTTTTTCGGAAATTCTGCAAAACGATTATGATATATCTACGGAGAAAGAAAAGAAGGAATTGTAATGCTTCAAGGCAAATCGGACAAATCGACTTTTTAAATAATGATGATTTTTTGATTTAATTTTTTAATATTACTTTTCAATGCGTGTTCAATAAATTCAAAACCACGAAAAAAGACATTTTGAATTTATTGAACACATTGGTTTCCGATTTCTTAACTGATTTCATGACTAAACTGCTTTCT
>JAPLFI010000619.1 GCA_026390755.1 Ignavibacteriota bacterium | reverse complement strand
CTCTTTAATTCGCGATAATCTGCGGCGGTCTTGCTCTTATCTTTTTCTTTTACACTAAAAAATGCTCTTTAATTCGCAATAATCTGTGGCGGTCTTGCTCTTATTCTTTTTCTTTTACACTAAAAAATGCTCTTTAATTCGTGATAATCTGTGGCGGTCTTGCTCTTATCTTTTTCTTTTACACTAAAAAATGCTCTTTAATTCGCAATAATTCGTGATAATCCGTGTCAGGTATCTTATTTCATATCACTTGCCGCCTTATACATCACTATTCCGGCGCTCAGGGACACGTTCAGCGATTCGCAATCCGAATACCCTTCAATACTGATTCTGTCATAACTCTTATCATTCACAATCTCATCTGAAATCCCGTTCGCCTCATTCCCGAATACAATCACATACTTCTTATCACTCTCAAACTTATAATCGTTCAGTCCCGTATCAGCGCCGGGAGTCGTTAGAATAACATTATAACCCTTATATGTCATTTCCTTAAGAGTTACATTCAAATCCGGTGATTCTGATACATTAACATAAAAAATCGCGCCCTGCGAAGAGCGTATGGTCTTGGAATTAAATACATCAACGGAATTATTTCCGGATATTACAGTCTTAATACCAAACCATCTGCACGTGCGCAGTATAGTCCCGAAATTCCCCTGATGTTATCAAGCGCTGTAATTATTCTTTCCTCCCCTGTAACATCAAAACCCTTGTATTTCTTCACAACCGCGGCAATTCCCTGTGAATTCACTGTATCAGAAATCCTGCCGAATTTTTTCGCCTCAAGTATTTCAACCGGCAGATTACTAACGGTATTTTTTATCATATTAACAAAATCCACTTCTTCAAAGTCATCCTGTATTATCAGCAGTTCAATGGATTCCCTGTAAACGTCTGATTTCACGCATTCTTCAAGCAGATGTTTGCCTTCAATAAGGAATCTCCCGGATTCATCCCTGTATTTTTTTTTCCTCAGATTCTCAATCACCTTAATTTCATTATTTGTCATAATCCGCCCTTATATAATACAAAATTTTTCTCGGTTTCATAAATTTTAACGGAATATAACTGTGCGTTGCCGGTCTGAACTCTGTCCGATAGTATTTTCCAGAAGACCATTGCCATATTTTCAGTCGTTGGTATAACATTCCTGAACATTTCAATTTCATTTAAAAATCTGTGATCAACCTTGCCGATAATTTCCTCCGTGATAATATCCTTCAGATATTTCAGGTCCATCACATATCCGCTTTTAGTGTCAGGTGTCCCGCAAACCGTCACTTCCAGATAATAATTATGTCCGTGGAGATTATTACACTTCCCGAATAATTCCAGATTTTCTTCCGCAGTCAGTTCGGCATTCGCAAGAAGGTGCGATGCAGAAAACTGCTCTTTGCGCGTTATGTATATCATATATTGTTTAAATTGAATATTTTACAGAACTTATATTATTTTATAATTTAATTTAAGGCATAAAAGGTTATTCACACAAAAAACTTATTTACTGAAACTATTTGTATTTATATACGTTTAATCAACTAATGATTTAATCTAAATCAATTTTCAATGTATAAAAAATTTCTTGTTTTCGCATTACTGCTATTGCTTCCCGATATGTCAAAAGCTCAGGAAGTATATGACCTTACGCGGGCTATAACGACTGCAATACAGAATAATCCGGGCGTTACAACAATTCAGAACAACATTTCACTTCAGGAACTTAACCTTAAAACTGCTTACGGTAATCTGATTCCGTCGCTCAATTTCAGCGGCAGCTGGAGCCAGAATAACACTTCTTCCGTCGGCGGTACTGTTTACCAGAACGGTATTCCGATTTTCATTGGCGACCAGTCAAGAACTTCTACCAATGTCGGACTCGGATTGAGCTCGCAGGTCACTCTTTTCAACGGTCTTTCAAATTATGAGAGTGTCACACTCGAGAAACAAAACCTCGCATCTCAGAGAATCAGCCTTGATAAAATTAAATATGACATCGTAATAAATGTTTATCAGAAATTTTTTGACGTATTAAAAAGACAAAAGATCGTCGAGGCGAATGCGGAAAACCTGAAGATATCAGCCGACCAGCTCGAAAAAATCAAGGAATATGTCAACGTCGGCAAGAAAACTCTGGCAGATGTCTATAAACAGGATGTACTTGTGGCGCAGAATGAACTTACACTCGAACAGTCGAAAAACGACCTTGATAAATCCAAGGTTGACCTTCTTTATTCAATGACGGAAGATGTTAATAAAATGATCGTCATCGAAGTCAAAGACATTCAGTTTGCTTCAACCCTTGAAGAATTGCATAAAATCGTCGCAAGAAACAGCGATGTTGACGGACTTACAAAAAGCGCAGTTGAACAGCGTTACGATTATAAAATCGCACTGCAGGATATTACCGTCAATGAAACAAAACTCAGTATTGCAAAAAAAAATCTCTGGTACCCGACACTTTCGTTATTCGGTAATTACAATGTCAGCGGTACCATACTAAAAGACGTTAATGATAACCGCGTCCTTAACTTCGGCTTAAATTTAAATTATCCGCTTTTCCAGGGTTTTAAAAGCTATGCAAGCGAACAGGTTGCGCAGATTAATATAAAGCAGAAAAAAGAAGACCTCGTTAAACTTGAACTTGATTTAAAAACTTATATAAAAAAGGCGGTTTATGACCTTCAGACTGCTTATAAACAGATAGAAATACTCGAACGGAATATAAAATCAGCCGAGCAGGATAAAATCCTTTCGGAAGAGAATTTCCGCATCGGATACGGAACGCTCCTCGATGTTCAGGTTGCCACAACAAATCTTAACAGCTTATTCATCAGCAGGATAAACGCTCTGTATAATTTCTTCCTTGCCGAAAAACAAATTCAGTATTTATCGGGAATTCTAAAATATTAAAGAAATATTAAAAGCATAAAATAAATAATAATTATATGTCAGAGATTAAAAGTACAGTCGTTGCATCGCCTGCAATCATCGCGAAGAAAAAGAAAAAAAGTAAAAAGAAGAAAATAATCTGGATTTCCATTATTGCAGTAATATTGCTCGTGATAATCGCCGTTGTAGTCTCGGGTAAAAAAGAAAAAGTCATCGAAGTCCAGACTGAGAAAGTCAAACGGCAGAATATCATTCAGGTTGTAACGGCAACCGGGAAAGTTCAGGCTGAAACTAAGGTTGTTATAAGCGCGGAAGTCAGCGGTGAAATCGTGGCGCTTCCGTTTAAGGAAGGGGAGTCTGTGAAAAAGGGCGAACTCGTAGTTAAAATAAGACCCGATGCATATCTTCCGAGAATCAACATGGAAAATGCCGGTATCAAGGTTGCCGAAAGTAATCTGAAATCGCAGGAAGTTAATATGAGGAAAAATCTTCTGGAGCTTAACAGGATAAAGGAACTCCAGAGCAAAGGACTTGCTTCTCAAAGCGACCTCGATAACGCACAGGCGAATTATGACGCAGTTATCGCGCAGATGAATACCGTCCGCGCTCAGGTCACCCAACAGCGCGCGTCTTTGTCATCCGTTCAGTATGACCTCTCAAAGACTACGATTAACGCGCCTATGTCAGGTACTATTACACAGCTTAATAATGAACTCGGCGAAAAAGTCCTTGGAACTTCATATAATATCGGCTCTCAGATTTTGACCATCTCCGATCTCTCGAGTATGGAGTGTCAGGTTGAAGTCGGCGAGACAGATGTAACACTCGTTAATATCGGCGATACGGCGAGAATACAGATTGACGCCTTCCCCGATAAGGTTTTTAACGGATATGTTTATGAAATTGCCAATACTGCAACGTCAAAAGGTACCGGCACACAGGAGGAAGTCGTTAATTTCATAGTTAAAATCAGGATTAATAATGAAGCAGATCTCGATCTCAGACCCGGTATGAGCTGTACGGTTGATATCGAAGTCGAAAAGAAAGATAATGTCATTGCCGTCCCGATACAGTCTGTTACAACTCGCGAAGAAGAAGGTTTGAATATGATATCCCAGGGTGAAAAAGATAAAAATGTTCCGGAAAATCTCGGTACGGTAAAAGACGAAAAAATATCAAAGAAGGTTAAACCGAAAGAAATCGTCTTTATAACGGAAAACGGTGTCGCTAAGAAGAAAGAAGTTAAAACCGGTATAAGCAACGATACATATATTGAAATTACCGGGGGACTCGAAGAAGACGTTGAAGTCGTTAAAGGCAGTTTCAAGGCAATCAATAAAGACCTTGAAGAAGACACGAAAGTTAAAATATCCAACGAGAAAAAGATGAAACCCCAGAAAGAATAATTATAAGAAAGGAACTTGTCATTCCGGCGGATTTTTAGCCGGAATCTATATTATTAATTAAAGTAAACGATGCCGAATTTAATTGAAATAAATGGAATAACCAAGATTTACGAAATGGGCACGGAAATGCTTTACGCCCTCAATGGTGTTGACCTTAACATTGAGAAAAACGAATACGTTGCCATAATGGGTCCTTCGGGCTCGGGGAAATCAACTTTAATGAATATTATCGGCTGTCTCGATTCACCTTCGGGCGGCGATTATATATTGAACGGCAAACACGTACATGATATGGATGACGATGAACTCGCCGAAATCCGTAACCGCGAAATTGGTTTTGTATTCCAGACGTTTAATCTGCTTGCGCGAAGCGACGCACTTCACAACGTCGAGCTTCCGCTGATTTATTCCGGTATGTCGCACCGCGACCGTATTGCGAGGGCAGAGGAATCGCTCGTGAACGTCGGACTCGGCGACCGTATGAAACACAAACCGAATGAACTCTCAGGCGGTCAGCGCCAGCGCGTGGCGCTTGCAAGAGCTTTGGTAAATAACCCTTCGATCATACTTGCCGATGAACCAACGGGTAACCTCGATTCCAAAACAGGCGAAGAAATAATGACATTATTCGAAGAGCTCAACCGGAAAGGTAATACGATTATACTCGTTACTCACGAAGAAGATATCGCTAAACACGCTCACAGAATAGTAAAGATCCGTGACGGACTGATCGAATCTGATATAACGAAGGATAAGTATTTAAAGGAAAAAGTTGAAAATGCCGTATAACCTTGCCTGAATGAATTTATTTATTGAAATAAAGGAAAGCGTTAAAATTGCCGTTACTGCAATAACGGCTCATAAAATGCGCTCCGTACTCGCCGCTCTCGGAATTGTTATCGGCATCACAGCCGTAACGCTTATGCAGACTGCGATTGAAGGCATTAACCGCGCGTTTGAAAGCAGTATTGCCGCCGTCGGCGCGGATGTACTGTATATTCAGAAGTTCGAATGGTTCGGAAAAGAGGACCACGAATTCTATCGCAACAGAAAAGATATCACCGTTCAGAATTTCGAATTCCTTGAAAAATATGTCCAGACGGCAACTTCCGTATGCCCTTCCGTCGGTACGGCAAGAACACTGCAATACGGCAGTCTTACACTCAACGGTGTTTTCGTGATAGGTACAACCGAAGAATACCAGAAGACGCTAGGTGTGAATGTTGATGACGGCAGATTTTTTTCGGCGAAAGAATCCGAAGGCGGATATCCGGTTTGCGTAATCGGTATGGATGTGAAGAACGGATTCTTTAATAATATCAATCCCATTGGTAAGATTATCAAGGTCAGCTCTTATTCTTTCAGGGTAATAGGCGTACTTGAAAAGCAGGGGAGTATGCTCGGACTCTTCAGTCTCGATAACCGTATCATAATTCCGATGGAAAGATTTTTCAGTATATACGGTACACACCGCAGTCTGTCAATTAATATAAAAGCCGCCGACCTGAATAACCTCGATGAGACAAAAGAGGAAGTTACATCTATTATGAAGAAGGCGAGAAAAATCGCCCCCGGAAAACCAATTGATTTCGGAGTTAATCAGCAGTCGGGATTTACCGATACATATAACTTCTCTCTCTCTTATTGTCGGCTCGGTCGGTATAGCGAATATTATGTTTGTTTCCGTAAAAGAACGTACAAAAGAAATCGGAATCCGCAAAGCAATCGGCGCAAGGCGGCGGACGATAATGATGCAGTTTCTTATAGAGTCCGTTATTATATGCCTTTCAGGCGGATTGATTGGTCTGCTTATAGCTTTTCCTATCAGTTTAATTATTGATGCGCTCGTACTCCCCACTGCAATGCCTTTATGGGTCGTTGTGCTCGGGCTTTTAGTCTCGTTGTTTTTCGGTGTAATGTCGGGATTTTTCCCAGCATATAATGCGGCGAAAATGGATCCCGTTGATTCTTTAAGATATGAATAAATTATTTTTATAAGATGGTCATAGGCGAAATAGTAAAATTATCGGTTGATACAATACGCGGAAATAAACTCCGCGCTATACTGACGCTTGCCGGTATTACCATAGGGGTGTTTTCGATAATTGCCATTATGACGCTTCTGAACGCTTTGCAGGCTGGTATAGAAGGCGGACTCAGCCAGCTCGGCAGTAATACTTTTCAGGTGCAGAAATTTCCCGCTATGAATTTCGGCGGTCCCGGTCAGAGAATGAAATACCGTAATCGCCCCGATATTACTTATGAACTGGGTCTGCGTTTAATTGAAAAAGCAACGATGCCTAAGTATATATCACTGGAAGACTGGAAAGGCGCGAAAATCTTCAAATACGGCAAAGAAGCCACTAATGCGAATATGCAGCTCGGCGGTGTTAATATGGATTTCCTCCCGTGTAATGATTACACGGTTAAAGATGGCAGGTTCTTTACTGCGGGTGAATTAAACAGCGCGAGTAATGTAGCCGTAATCGGTCTGGAAGTTGTTGATAAACTTTTCCCGAAAGAAACTCCGCTCGGTAAGAAAATATTGCTCGATAATCACGAATTCACCGTTATCGGAGTACTGGAGCCGAAAGGTGAATCGTTCGGGCAGAGCAGGGATAATCTCGCCCTCGTGCCCATTACAAGAACACAGCAGATATACGGCAAAGAGAATGAATCCATTAACATTGCAATACAAGCGCCCAGCAAATTACTGTACGATGAAACAGTCGAGCAGGTCGTCAGTATTCTGCGAGTCCTGCGCAAGGTTAAACCCGGCGAAGATAATAGTTTCGAGATATATTCAAACGAATCGCTTATTAATTCAGTCAATAGTTTCACACAGTATTTCAAATACGGCGCGGGATTCATATCATTTATCGCATTGCTCGCCGCCGGTATTGGTATAATGAATATAATGCTCGTATCGGTCACCGAGCGTACAAAAGAAATCG
>JAPLFI010000212.1 GCA_026390755.1 Ignavibacteriota bacterium | reverse complement strand
TGTCATCTTTACACGAAAACGGTATCACTTTATGACCTTTACCGGTATAAAGATTAAACATACTGTTTACGTATGTCCAATCGCCGCCGGAAGGAAACCACGTCCAGTTTAAAAGAAGAATATTCAAGTTTAAAGTTTAATTTAAAGTAAAATAGATAATTAATTAAAGTATGTAAATATATAAAAAAAAGGTAACTACTCAGCATAAACATTATAAAGATTGCCGCAGATTCGCAGATTAAAAAATTAATATTTTTGTTATTAGTGATTTTCGCCTAAAATATGATGATTTTCCATTCATATCTCCAAAATAGTTCTTCTAATCTGACAACTTTCTTTTTGTAAAGAATATTATTTTTGAATATTTCATTAGCTAAATCTGTGAATCTGTGGCTATATTTTTGTCTTATTCAAATATATATACTTCATATTATATTATTATTTCATATTTTAAGTGAGATAACATATAAAATATGGCGCGTCAGAACAATAAAATTCTCGTTGTTGATGATGACAGTGTTACAAGAAAAGTCATCAGTTATGCATTAAATAAAAACGGATACAGCGTTGTTGAGGCAAACGGTCCGTCTGCTGCTTTTGAAATTTTACGCTCAGGTGAAATATCGCTTGTATTTTGCGATATTATGATGGACGAAATGGACGGTTATGAATTTTGCGTTAAAGTCCGATTAATTGAGGAATTTAAAGCGCTTCCCTTCATATTTATTACTTCAAGGAATTCTCCGGAAGACCGTTCAAAAGCATTCAGCATCGGCGCGGATGATTTTATAACAAAACCTTTCAATATAGAAGAGCTTTTGATGAAGACAAAATCTATATTGCGAAGGATTGAAATTTACGCTACATACAGTTTAAAGAAGAAATTTGATGATACGGTTGATTCTCCGGCGCGGATTCTGATTGTTGATGATGATATACTTATATCAACATTATTCAGCAAAACTCTTGAATCCGAAGGATTTATCTGCGAAATGGCAAACGATGCGAGTGAGGGTATAAATAAAGCGAATGTGTTCAAACCGGACCTGATTCTCTCGGATTTTATGATGCCTGATATAGACGGATTCGAATTCAGGCGTATGCTGATGAAAGAACCACTTCTGAAAGACATACCTTTCGTGTTTCTTACATCAAACGATTCCGACTCGATTATCCTTGAGGGCTTTGATCTGGATATAAAAGATTATATACTGAAAACAACAAAGCCGAAAATAGTCGCGGCGAGGATAGGGAATTTAATTAAAAATTTCAGACGCGAGCGGCAGACCGCTCTGCATGAACTTCAGACGGCGGCAGATTCAATCAGTATGGAAGTTGTTCCCGATGCGCCGCCTAAATTCGGCGGATTCGTTTTTAATCAGTGGCATGTTCCTTTTAAGGGCGTGCCGGGCGGAGACTTTATTGATTATATAAAAACCGATGATAATACTTATGTAATTGTGCTTGGCGATATTATGGGCAAGAAATGGGGAGCGTGGTTTTTTGCTTTTTCTTTTATCGGATACATACGAAGCGCCGTGAGAGTCGTATTAAAGAACTCACAATCGGTATCCGCCGGCGATATATTAAAAAAAGTGAACGAGACAATCTATTATGATTCCAAGATATCGGAAATATTCAGTACGTTATCAATTGTTGTCGTAAATAACCGTGATTACTCGTTTCAGTATTCAGGCGCGGGTGACCTGCCTCTTCTGATGTATGATAATGCGACCGGGAATGTGAAGGAATACCGCTCGGACGGTTTACTGCTCGGCTTGAGTCCTGACGGCGGATATAATAATATTGTAAAGACTATGAATCCGGGGGATACTTTTTTCATTTACACAGACGGAATTATAGAAACCGCAAATAATGAGGATGAGCAATACGGCTCATCACGGTTTATTGATTCGATTAAAAACGGCGGAGATGATAAACTCGCATCCGTGAAAGAAGCGTTTACAGCTTTCTCTAACAGTAATTTCCAGGATGATCTAAGTATTCTTTCGGTAAAGCGAATTTAAAAGCGGCATAAGGAAACTTCTGCAGGGCACAATAAAACATAAATGATTTCGGTATGGTTGTTTTAGAAATTATTTTCTGGCTCAGTTTATTCACCATATTCTATTCGTATGCAGGTTATGGTATTCTGATAATAATATTGTCAAAAGTTCCTATACTTATAAAACTACTGCCAAAACCTTCAAATCGTGTAAAATCCGAGATGCTCGGGTCTGAGGGAGAGGATTACTATCCGGACGTTTCGATGATTATTTCAGCTTCTGGTGAAAACAGGGATATAATCCGTCAGAAAATAAGAAATACGGCTGAGCTTGAATATCCGCGGGAGAAGCTTGAGGTGATATTTGCGATTGCTTATGATAAAAACTCCGAAAGCGATGAAACGCTGACGGAATACTATGACAATTTTCTGAGCTCGTTTAATCCCCCGGATGTTACTTCGAAGGACGAAGAAGCTTATGTTAAATTCAGCAGATTTGAAGAATCCGGGCACAGGGATTTTTCTGTTTTGCATGAAATGGAAACGGAACTGAATAACTCTGAAATCAGTACGGAAGATATCAGTCACGGCGCGAAGTATAAGCTTGATGAACATTTTGGCGCTGAAGAACTTGAAGAACTCACGGTGAGGGTTACAAAAGATATTGAAAGAAAAGGGAAAATTGCACAGGTTAACAGGACTGTTCTGACGGCAAGGGGAGATATTATCGTGTTTTCAGATGCGAACTCAATGTTCAACAAAAGCGCGCTGATAAACATAACGCGGCATTTCCGCGACACGCGTGTCGGCTGTGTTGCCGGCGAAAAGCGGGTGAAGCAAAGCGAAAACTCGACAAGCGGGGAAGGCGAAGGTCTGTACTGGAAATATGAATCGGTGCTTAAAAAGATTGATTCAGAAATATGGACAACAATCGGCGCGGCCGGTGAAATATTTTCCGTCAGAAAAGAACTTTGGAATAATGTGATAGAAGACGATGCGATAATCGAAGATTTTCTTGTCTCAATGCGTATAGCGGGTTTAGGATACAGAGTGATTTATGAACCAGGGGCTTATGCGGAAGAAGAACCAACATTTAACCTTAGTGAGGAATTCAAACGCCGCAGGCGTATAGCCGCAGGCGGTTTCCAGTCAATGGTGCGGCTTATGTATTTGCTTAATATTTTTAAATACAGAGTCCTGACATTCCAGTACGTATCCCACCGTGTTCTCAGATGGGCTGTTGTTCCGTTTCTTTTGCCTGTGTGCCTTGCCTTAAATGTATTAATTTTAATGATTAATTTTAATGTTGTATATCTTATATTATTGATGTCGCAGTTCTTATTTTACTTTCTCGCATTTGCGGGATATATGATGGAACTCAAAGGAAAAAAAATAAAAGCGTTCTATTTCCCGTTTCTGCTGACTATGATGAACTGGGCGGCATACGTAGGTCTGAAAAGATATCTGCGGAATGAACAAAAAGTTGTATGGGAAAGGGCTAAAAGATAGTTTTTTAAAATTAAATTATATTAACTTAAACGTAAAAAATCTATGGATTACACAGTCGAAGAAGTTAACGGCGTAACAGTTATCAACGTAAATGCAAGGAGGGCAATTGCAGAAAACGCAAAAGATCTCAAAGCACTCATATTTGACCTTGTCGAGAAAAAGAACGTAAAGAAAATTGCACTCGACCTTTCAGCTGTAGAATTTGCCGATAGTTCGTTCCTCGGAGCGATAGTTTCGGGACTTAAGAAAATTACGGCTGTCAAAGGTGACATAAAGATATTAGGTTTACAGCCGCCCGTACGGGCTATGTTCGAGCTTACGAGGCTTTATAAAGTATTCGAAATATTCGATAATAAAGATGACGCAATAAACAGTTTTTAGAGCTAATACTAATTAATTAATTTGCCCGGGAATAATTACTCATATTGCATTCCGAGTACGCTTAATCAAGCTTCGAAACTGACGGAAGAAATTGTCGCTGAAATGCGCGGACTTACGGCTTTAAGTATGCAAACAGATAAGAATAAGGTCCTTCAGGATATCAGACTTCTTATATATGAACTGCTGACAAATGAAGTTGAGCATGCTGACGGGCAAACAGTTTGCTTATCAGTAAATATAGACGATGAGAGAATTGTTTTCGAAACAGGCTCGACTGGCAGGGGGTTCCCCATAAAAGTGATTAACGGCTGGAATAATGAGGTAGATCATCCTGATGGATTGTTTTTTCCGCCTTATCCGGGAGCATTGATCGGAAAAGAATTAAGCTTCTATCGTGATTTCGACTTCAGTATTGACTGTATAGTTATTTCGGAAACTACTGTAAGATTAAAACTTTCGGAGCTGGCAGAAAAATCTCTTGAAATTGATAAGATTAACGAGCATTTCGGGTTATTTCTGATTATAACCTTATCGGATATGGTCGAATACATATATAACGAAAACGGAACGGGGATTTTTAAAATAACGAAATACTTAAAGACCGGGGATAATAATATATGAAAGCGATGATACTTTCCGCGGGTGTGGGCTCAAGGCTGATGCCTCTGACAATGGCTTTACCCAAGCCGATGCTGTCAATTGCGAATAAACCGGCTTTGTATCACATCGTAAATCTTTGCTCAAGACACGGAATAAAGAAAATAAAAATGAACCTTCATTACCTGCCCGAAAGCGTTGACCAGTACTTCCGGGACGGCAGTGAATTCGGTGTTGAGATATCATATTCGCTTGAAAAAAAACTGATGGGAACAGCAGGGGGAATCAAAAGAATTCAAAGTTTTTTTGACGAAACTTTTGTAGTTCTGAGCGGCGACGGATTCACGAATATTGATATTACGGAAATGTACAGCTTCCATAAAGCCAACAATGCGCTGGCAACGATAGCCGTAAAAAAGGTCGAAGATACTTCAAAATTTGGTGTGGTTGTTACGGATGAAAACGGCTCAATAAAAAGTTTCCAGGAAAAACCAAAAAAAGAAGAAGCACTGTCAAACCTTGCAAATCTCGGGATTTATATTTTTGAACCGCAGATACTGGATATGATTCCGCGCGGTCAGGAATATGATTTCGGCTATAATCTTTTTCCTGACCTGCTTGAAAGAGGCGAGCGTTTCTTTGCTTATTCATCTTCTTCATACTGGAGCGATATAGGCTCCCTTGAAGAATACTGGAAAGTTAACCTTGACCTTGCATCCGGTAAAGTTCAGGTATTCCTTGATGACACTAAAGAAATCAGACAGGGCATATTTGTTCACAATTCATCCGGAGTTCCGAAAGAAGTGCTTGATAAAGCCTCGGCGCCTGTAATTATCGGCAGAAATACGAATATCGGACAAGGTGTTGAACTGAAAGGACCGCTTGTTATCGGCGAAGAAGTATATATTGACGATAACGCTAAACTCATCAGAAGTGTAGTTCTGTCTAACACATACGTAGGAAAGGGAGTAGAGCTTTCAGAATCCGTAGTAAGCCAGAACTATCACATGAGCGTTAAAAATAAATTCGGCACTTTTATTGACGATGATAATGTTCTGAAGTCTCATTACTTCGTTCCTTTTGAAGCAAGGTTGAATGCATTCTTAATAAGCGCTACAGACAGGATCTTATCGTTTTTTGCTTTACTCTTTTTATGTCCCGTTTTTACTGTAATTGCGATATTAATAAAAATTACTTCCAACGGACCTGTCTTTTACATTTCAAAAAGGCTTCGCTCGCCCGCCGTTGAAAAAAAAGGAAAAGACTGGTATGTATATATAAAAGAAAAACCCGTCAAATATTATGTATTCAGGACCATGTACACAGAGGCTGATAAACGAGTTAAGGAATTGAAGAATAAATATGATTCAGGTCCGTACGTCAAAATTGAAGATGATCCGAGAGTTACAAAAATCGGGAAATTCCTCAGAAAGACGTCCATAGACGAACTTCCTCTTTTCTGGAATGTATTAAAAGGTGATATGTCTCTTGTAGGAATATGGGCACTGCCGACTTATGAGGCAGAATATATTTTGCGTGAAGGACTGAAGGGCGATGAAGAGAGCGCCGGAGTTGATTTATCAGAGCTCGCCCGCGTCAGATTCGAAGGTAAGCTCGGAATCGCTGGATTCTGGCAGGCGCGCGGCAGGTCTAACCTGACGGCTGAGGAACGGGCAATACACGATTCTTTCCAGTCGGCGATGGAAAATATTTCCGATAAACAGACGGATTATCTCGGCGAATACGCTAAATTCAAGACATACGGAGGGTATCTGAAGATGCTGGCGGAAACATTTAAATCTGTAGTTAAAAGAGAAGGGGCAATGTAAATTTGATGAGCATGAAAATTTTAGTTACAGGCGGCGCAGGATATATCGGGTCTCATACAGTAAGAAAACTTCTTAAAAAAGGGTTTGAAGTATTAATTATTGATAACCTCTCACGCGGGCATATAGAATCAGTTCCTGAAAATGCTGTATTTGAAAAAGCTGATTTGCTGGACACCGAAGGACTGGCGGCTGTTTTTGCTAAACATAAGCCCGATGCCGTTATTCATTTTGCGGCTTTTGCATACGTGGGTGAGTCGGTTGAAAATCCCGAATTGTATTACAGGAATAATGTAACCGGAAGTTTTAATCTTATTAATGCAGTTCGCGATGCTGGTATAAAGAAATTTGTTTTCTCATCAACATGCTCGATTTACGGGAACCCTGAGAAAATTCCTATTTCGGAAGAGCAGATTGCAGACCCTATTAATCCTTACGCTAAAACGAAATTATTTATCGAACATATATTAAGCGATTATCATACGGCTTACGGAATAAAGTATATCGCTTTAAGATATTTCAATGCGGCAGGAAATTCTGACGACGGTTTAATCGGAGAGAGCCATGACCCCGAGCCGCACATCATTCCGCTCGTGTTATTCACAGCGCTCGGAAAAAGGGAGAAAGTGAATATTTACGGAGATGACTATCAGACACCTGACGGAACCTGCATCAGGGATTATATACACGTCAACGACCTTGCCGATGCGCATGTTAATGCACTTGAGTATCTGAACAAAGGATGCGAACCGGAAGTTATTAATCTCGGTACGGGTAACGGATACAGCGTAAAAGAAATTATTGAAGAAGCCAGAAATGTAACGGGTTGTATAATTAGGGCTGATATAGCCGGCAGGCGCGCGGGTGACCCGGCAGTGCTGGTGGCAGATAATAAAAAAGCCCGGGAAATACTCGGATGGGTGCCCGAATATGACCTGAAAAAGATCATAGAAACTGCATGGAACTGGCATAAAAATCAAAAATATTAATTTAATAATTAAACATATTATATGAAGGGAATTATATTGGCGGGCGGTTCTGGCACGAGAATGTACCCGATATCCCGCATTTACAGCAAACAGCTGACGTTAATCTACGATAAACCTCTTATCTATTATCCGCTCTCTATACTGATGCTCGCGGGAATAAGGGATATACTGATTATTTCAAACGAAGAAACAATTCCTCTTTATAAGAAACTTTTCGATAACGGAAAGCATATCGGGCTTAATATCAGTTATATAGTACAGTCTGCGCCGAACGGTATTGCCGAATCTTTTATACTCGGAGATGAATTTATCGGTGATGACAGCGTCACGCTTATACTCGGCGATAATATATTTTACGGCAAACTCGATTTTATTTATGACGCAATACAAAAAAATACCGGAGCTACGGTATTCGGATACAGGGTGAATGATCCTGAAAGATACGGTATTGTTGAATTTGACGCAGAGGGACGTGTCCTTTCGCTTGAAGAAAAACCCGAAAATCCGAAATCGGTTTTTGCGGTACCGGGGCTTTATGTATATGACAATGACGTAGTAAATATATCAAAGAACCTGAAACCCTCGCCTCGCGGTGAGCTTGAGATAACGGATGTTAACATTGAATATCTGAAACGCGGAACACTTCGTGTCGAAAAAATCGGCAGGGGAGTTGCATGGTTAGATACGGGTACGCCCGCTTCGCTTCTGCAGGCATCGAACTTTTTCGGCGTAATAGAAGACAGACAGGGTTTGAAAGTGGCTTGTATTGAGGAAATAGCTTATCACATGAAGTTTATAAACCGGCTTCAGTTCGAAAAGGTGGTAGAGGATATGCCTAAATCAATTTACAGGAACTATCTTGAAAGGCTGATGAAAGACTGATGAAATTTATTGAAACAGAAATAAAGGATGTAATACTCCTTGAACCGGCGGTATTCCCTGACGGCAGGGGATATTTCTTTGAATCATACAGTGAAAAAAAATTCAAAGATGCCGGACTTGAAATTAATTTTGTTCAGGATAATATATCGAAATCGAAAAAGGGAACGATTCGCGGCTTGCACTATCAGGTGGGCGGATTTGCTCAGGGAAAACTATGCGAAGTATTATACGGAAAAGTGAAGGATGTTGCAGTTGATATTCGTTTTGGGTCTCCGACATTCGGAAAGTTTGTTCAGGCTGAATTATCGGATGAGAATCATAATATGATATGGATCCCGCCGGGATTTGCGCACGGATTTTCAGTGCTTTCCGATGAGGCAATTTTCCATTATAAATGCACTGCGCAATACAGCAAGAAAGATGAGAGATCAATTATCTTTAACGACAGTGAATTGAATATTGACTGGGGCGTTGCGTATTCTGCTGTATCGGAGAAAGATTTGCTCTCGAAAAAATTCAGTGATATTGAAAAAGATTTTTTATATTAAAAACTCATTTTAAAAAACTTTAAAAAGGATTAACAAATGAACATCTCAATTATCGGAACGGGATATGTCGGACTTGTATCCGGCACTTGTTTTGCTGAAATGGGAAATCAGGTTATTTGTGTTGATAACAGCCCTGAAAAGCTCGCAAAGCTCCAAAATGCTGAAGTAACGATTTACGAACCCGGGCTTGATATAATTTTTTACAGGAATATTGCAAAAAAAAGGCTTGAATTCACATCAGACCTTAAAAAAGCCGTTCTTAATACTGAAGTCGTATTTCTCTGCCTTCCTACTCCTCAGGGCGAAGACGGCTCGGCGGATTTAAAATACGTGCTGGGAGTTGCGGACAGCATCGGGAAGATACTGAAAGAAAACGGTAATAAGGATTATAAGATTATTGTTAACAAAAGCACGGTGCCCGTCGGAACAGCCCAGCTTGTTGAAAACGAAATTAAGAAACACGGCGCTGAAAATTTTGACATAGTATCCAATCCCGAATTCCTTCGCGAAGGTTTTGCAGTTGAAGACTTTATGAAACCGGACCGCATAGTTGTGGGTTCTGACAGTAAAAAAGCTCTCGCTGTTATGAAAGAAGTTTATGAACCGTTTGTCAGGCAGGGAAATCCGATAATAGAAATGAACACGGCAAGCTCGGAAGTTACAAAGTACGCTGCAAATTCATATCTCGCTATGCGTATTACATATATGAATGAACTGGCAAATTTCTGCGAAGCAGTCGGCGCGGATGTTGACTTTGTAAGGCGCGGTATGGGAACGGATAACAGAATCGGTAAGAGATTCCTGTTTTCGGGAATAGGTTACGGCGGTTCCTGCTTCCCGAAGGATGTGAATGCTTTAATCAAAACATCAATGGATAAAGGTTCTGAAATGAGCATACTGACCGTTGTTGACAAAGTCAACAAAGCGCAGAAACAGGTGCTTTATAAGAAAGTTGAGAAACATTTCGGAGATTTAAAAGGAAAACATTTTGCAGTATGGGGACTTGCTTTTAAACCTAATACCGACGATATGCGAGAAGCGCCCTCAGTTGTAATAATAAAAGAATTACTAAAAGCCGGGGCTACTGTTTCTGCGTATGATCCGGCGGCAATCGAAACTACAAGATTTTATCTTAAAGACAGCATTACTTACGCGGAAAATGAATATGACACGCTGAAAAATGCCGAGGCACTTCTGATAATGACGGAGTGGAATGAATTCAGAAATCCTGATTTTGATAAAATAAAAGAAATGCTGAAAAATCCGGTGATTTTCGACGGGCGAAATATATTTCAGCCTGAAAAGATAAAAGAACTCGGATTTACGTATTACAGCATCGGCAGAAGAGCTGTATAGTTAAGTGTTAAGCGTTAAGTGTTAAGTGTTAAGCGTTAAGTGTTAAGCGTTAAGTGTTAAGCGTTAAGTGTTAAGGTGAATTATTTTACTAAATTATTTTTTTATTATGGCAAGGGCAGTACTGATAATTATTGCATTAGTGCTTTTCCCTGCTTTGAAAAGTGAATCACAGGTCGTAAAGCCTGATGATTACCTTTCAAATGCAATGGGGGATACGGCTTACATATCGAAGCTTATTCAGACTGCATGGGATAACAACCCTTCTAACAGGGTATTTGAAAGCAGGGTAAGAATTGCGGAAGATGAAGTTTCACTTAAGAAAAATTCATGGTTCAACACTCTCAGCCTGAATTTTCA
>JAPLFI010000428.1 GCA_026390755.1 Ignavibacteriota bacterium | reverse complement strand
CTTTCCACCCGAAAACTTTAACTGATTCTCTTTTTTGTTTTTCGGTTCCTCCATAGATTAAATTTATATTACTATTCCTTTTAACATTCAATTTATTCCATAGATAAAGCGTTTTAAAAAAATCAGATTTAACAGTTTCGCCTGCTTTAATTTCAATTGCTTTTATTTCCGAACCGTTCGTAATGATACAATCTATTTCGTTTCCGTTTAAATCTTTCCAGTAAAACAGTTCGCTGTTACTTCCGGTATTGAATTTATTTTTTAATAATTCAGAAATAACATAAGATTCAAAAATACCACCTTTAAGATAATGCAGTTCATAGGATTCCGGAGAATTAATCCCGAGCAGGGAACAAACGAGGCCGGTATCGTAAAAATACAATTTTGGCGATTTTATTATCCTCTTGTTAAAATTTTCATAATACGGCTGAAGCAGATATACTATGTAACTTTGCTGTAATACGGACAACCATTTTTTGACCGTCTGGTATGAAATACCAAGGTCACTGCCTATACTGCTTAGATTCAATACCTGTCCGCATCTTCCTGCGCAGACACGAAGAAAATTCCTGAACGCATTAATATCTCCGACATTTAATATCTGCCTTACATCTCTTTCCAAATAGGTCTGAATATATGAGGGATACCACTCAAAAGAATTTAAACCAGAGTCATATATCCTGGGATAAAATCCTTTTACAATTAATTCAGACAATCTTTCAGTTCTGTACTTCGTATTTCTCAATTCATCATAACTAAAGGGCAGTAAATTAAAAATTATAACTCTTCCGGCGAGACTCTGGGATATTTTCGCATGAAGTAAGAAATTTTGAGAACCCGTGAGGATGTACATTCCGTTTTCTTTCTTATCATCTGTTATGGTCTGTATATAGGAAAAAAGTTTAGGTGCATACTGAACTTCATCAATGATTAATTTTCTGCCGTAAGTATTCAGAAACCCCTTCGGGTCTGAGAGCGCAAAATCAAGATTATCGGGATTCTCAAGAGAAATATAACGGTAATCCGGGAACACAGATTTTGCAAGCGTCGTTTTACCGGATTGTCTTGGTCCGGTAATTATTAGGACAGGAATTTTCTTAGATAAAGATAAAAGCCTGTCAGAAATTGCCCTTGCAACCATATTATGCTATTTAGATATTGAACTTCTAATTAACATAAGTATAATAAAAACGAAAATCAACGGGAAAACCAGTTTAACACAGCGGCGCTCCTGACGGAACAGCAGGGTTTATCGTTCCTCTTAGATTTCGTTCATTAAACTCTATCCCGCGATATTTTTACAAAAATATTCAATAATCCATTATCGCTGAAACATCGTTGTGAAGAAATCTCTTTTTCATGGTGTAAAATAATTATTACAAATATACGCATATTTGTAAATTAATGCTAACATGGATGGAAATACGGCTAATTTGTTTTCTGTTTTGGTGAAAATTTAAAATTGGATTTTAAATTTTCACCAATTTCTATATCTCGACCCATGATAAATAAATTATCGGTAAACGCCTTGTTAAATCGCCGAAAATCTATATAAGAGACAGCGGAATGCTCCACCGGTTAAGCGGAATTAAAGATTTTAAATGTTTACAGGGAAATGTGATGATAGGCAGTTCATGGGAAGGTTATGCTATAGAACAAATAGACCAGTTAAAAAATGAAGATATTTCTTTGTACTATTACAGAACACATAAAGGTACCGAAGCCGATATT
>JAPLFI010000524.1 GCA_026390755.1 Ignavibacteriota bacterium | reverse complement strand
TTAGATTCGAAAACAATTTGACAGGGTATGCTTGCGGAGGGCGCTATATAAACAGCTATGAATCCCTGCAATTTCTTTTTAAAACAACAAATGCAGGAGATAACTGGACAAAAATAGTGAGTTATGGCGGAGTAATGACGACAGAATATTTCTTCGATGTCCATGTCCAGAGTAACTTTATTTATTTAACGAGAGGCGGCACTGATGCGATGTGTACTGTCGGTGGACTTTTATCTTCAACGAACAGCGGAAGTAATTATAGTTACAGTATATACGGAGAAAGTGTTGACAGAATCTGTTTTGTGAACCAGCAAACAGGCTGGGTATCCGTGGAACATGGATGCGATACACCTTATGGGGAGAGAAAAATATACAAAACAACAAACAGCGGAGCAAGCTGGGTTCTGCAATATAATGATGCGTCACAATTTATGGGGTTTTATAACTCAAATTCCTTAATGAATGTCCGGTTCATAGATTTGAATACAGGGTTTACTTTATACAGGGCACGTGAAAAAGCAAAATTTGCTAAAACTACAAATGGCGGATTAAACTGGGATTCAGTTTCTTTTCAGCATCAGAATTCACAGGCAATGTTCTTTGTAAATGCAAACAGCGGATGGATAGGCGGAACAAGTTCAATGGATTCCGGATTAATCAGAAGAACTACAAACAGCGGACAGAACTGGCAAATACAAAAAAGCGGAAACGGACAGATAAATTCAATATTTTTTATTAACGATTTGACCGGCTGGGCTGTGGGATTAAATAATGTGATATTGAAAACTGTAACGGGCGGTGTAACTGATATAAAAGTTGTGTCTGATGAATTACCTGTGTCGTATTCACTTTCACAGAATTATCCGAACCCTTTCAATCCCTCAACAAATATACGATACGATATTCCTGTTTGTCATTCCGGCGAAGGCCGGAATCTTGTAAAACTCACTATCTTCGATGCCCTCGGTAGGGAAGTCGAAACTCTCGTTAACGAACATCAGTCCGCCGGAACTTATGAGGCGACGTTTGACGCCTCTCAATACCCAAGCGGAATTTATTTCTATAGATTACAGACAGAATCATTCACCGAAACAAAGAGAATGACGTTTGTTAAATAATATTTATATGAAAAAGTATTTTATCATTTTTGCATTATTAGTTTTTACAAATGGTTTTACACAGACAGTTTGGTTCTGGCAGAATCCTTTGCCAAACGGTACAACGAATAATTGTGTAAAATTTGTTAATGCTAATACGGGCTGGATATTTGGGGAAATGGGTTCAATAATGAAGACCACTAATTCAGGAACAAACTGGGTAAAGCAAAACAGCGGGACTACATATAATATTATATCTGCCAGTTTTTATGATGTAAATAAAGGATGGGCGTTAACAGAATACAGTAATATGCTGCGTACAACAAACGGCGGAAATAGTTGGACTTTAAGATCCTTACCATATTTCAACTATTCTTCCATATTTTTCATAAATCAATACACAGGCTGGATTTATGGATTCAATCGTGTTTCGAAAACAACAGATGGCGGAGTTAACTGGACAGAAACTTTCATACCTGTAAATTATTATCCCAAATCAATATACTTTCCTGATTCACTTAACGGATATATATCCGGACAAAACTCAAAAGTGTACAGAACTACAAATGGTGGTACGAGCTGGTTCTCAGCGTCGAACGGGATAGCAGAGTATACTCATTTCTACAGTTCATATTTTACAGATTCGATTACGGGATATTTAAGCGGATCAAACGGACGCATTTATAAAACTACAAGCGGAGGAAATTACTGGTTTGCATTGTACACAGGTACACAAAACACAATTACTTCATTGTCATTTATTAATCGTAATGTTGGTTGGGCTGTATCCGATGCAGGAGTCATATATAAAACTACTGGCGCGGGAAACTTTTTACCTCAGCAGAGCGGAACAACAGTTGGGTTGAATGCGATATGTTTTCTTGATAGCAATACAGGGCATGCGGCAGGAAAATTCGGGACATTATTAATAACTACGAATTCAGGTTCAATGTGGACACAAAAGAATCAGTCATTTACAAATAATATTCTAAGATCAAGTTGCTTTATTAACTCACTTACCGGCTGGGCAGGTGGAGACAATACACTTGCAAAAACAACGAATGGCGGCTTGAACTGGTCTTTATATACTATTCCAATTCCTGACATTACAGTCAGTTCAATATTTTTCTTAAATACGAATACAGGCTATGCTGCATGTAATTACGGACATGTATTTAAAACTACTGATAGCGGCAATAGCTGGCTGAATTACGGAGTACAGGCAGTTTACCCCGCCTCTGTACATTTCATTAACACTGAAACGGGCTGGTTAGCAAACGGAGATGTTCTGAAAACAACAAATGGTGCTGCAAACTGGTCAGTACAATTTGATTCACCAAGTATCGATTTTTTAAAATTATATTTCTATAATCAGCAGACAGGATGGGTTATTGGATCAAGTACTGAAGGTTTTTTTAATCCAAGGAGCAGAGTCTATAAAACTACAAACGGAGGACAAAACTGGTCAGAACAATTTAATCAGTTATTTTACAGGTTAAGTTCAATAGTTTTTTATAATAGTTTAACCGGGTGGGCAACAGGTCGTTATGAAAACAACGATCTGGGTAATACATATTTTGCCGCATTTAAAACAACGAATGGAGGGGATTCGTGGATAAGTCAAGGTAGTTCTAATATGGGAGGAATAGAATCAGCATCATTGTTTGACAGTGTAACCTGCATTGGGGTCGGTACTTATGGCAACATTGTAAAGACAACAAACGGTGGTACAAACTGGATAAAATTAGAAAGTGTAACCGTAAATCATCTGTATTCAGTATCTGTGATAACTCCCAATTTTGTATGGGCTGTTGGTGACGGAGGGACGGTAATAAAAACGACTACCGGCGGAAGTGTATTTATGAGAAATATTTCATCGGAAGTGCCATCTTCATTTTCATTGTCGCAAAATTATCCGAATCCGTTTAATCCCTCAACGAAGATTCGATACGATTTACCGAAGAACGGTTTTGTAAAACTAACAGTCTTCGACGCCCTCGGCAGGGAAATAGAAACACTCGTAAACGAAAAGCAATCAGCGGGAACTTATGAGGCGACGTTTGACGCCTCTCAATACCCAAGCGGAATTTATTTCTATAGATTGCAGGCAAATGATTACATTGAGACAAAACGCATGCTCTTAATCAAATAAATAATATTATTATGAAAACATTAATAATTATTTTTTCACTTCTCCTGGGCAGTGTATGTTTTTCCCAGCCGATCTGGACAAAATATACGTTTACTTCAGGGTATGTTGATAAAAACCCGGCTTTCTCATATAAATACTACACTTCTTCAAATTTATTTGCTTGGGAGTATTTGATTTTTGAAAGATGGTCCGGCGGCAATTCGCAAATTTGTGTTCTGAAAATCGGGCAGGAAGGACCCATTGATACAGTTAAAAAATTAACCGTATCTTCCACTCAGAAAAGAAATCCTTCAATATCTTATGTCGCTTACAATAGTTATCTGAATCCAAAAGTTCCGTATGCGCTTGCAATCTGGGAGGAATTCACATCCGGACGCTGGAACCTGTTCGCATCTTCATTTGATACATTGTCCGGCTGGAGCTCACCCTACGCTTTTGACACAACTAACTTTAACAAATCAGGTGTGAAAATTACAGGTTCTTCTACGCCTGTTTTTAACATTGTCTTCGAAAGGAATAATGATATTATTTATCGTCAGTTTAATTCACAGACAAGACAGATTACTTATGACACAAATTTTACTTTAGCCGATACTGCAATTTGCGGCAACCCCATTACGGCAATACAGTCGTCAGGGATTACGGTGCTTGCCTATGAAAAAAAGAAAAGCGATAATAAAAAAGCAATATACTATAGCTTTAAGACGGGCACGGGTACGTGGTCTTTGCCTGATACTGCGGCTTATCTTGGTAACAATGCTATTTGTGAAATCGGTTGTAATGGTTTTTTAATCCCGGAGGTTATATTTCAGTCTGACAGGTCAGGGAAGAATAAACTCTATTCAACGCAGATATATCCGCAATCACAGGTATCTCAGTCATTATTATTTAATTTCCAGAATAACATTTCTCACTACACGGCTTTAAGAACTTTTCTCTATCCCATTTTAACCGATTATCCTATTATGCAGGCAATTACTTACATAAGAAAAACCGACAGCACAAAATTATTTTGCGGTCTTTCAAGTGTAACCGACAGCACTACAATCGGTGATACGGCTGTAACCATGAAACCATCAATAAACCGTGGAATTATTTTGGGATACCAGGCAAGAATCTGGGTGGTTTACACAAAAGACAGTCTTTCATATTCAAATATTTACGCAAAAAAGAATTTTGTCGTAATAAATAATATAAATAAGTTAAGTAACACCGTCCCGGAAAAATTTGAATTATCGCAGAATTACCCGAACCCATTTAACCCCTCAACAAATATACAATACGATATTCCTGTTTGTCATTCCGGCGAAGGCCGGAATCTTGTAAAACTAACAGTCTTCGATGCCCTCGGTAGGGAAGTCGAAACCCTCGTGAATGAAAAACAATCCGCCGGTTCTTATGAGGTGACGTTTAACGCCTCACAATACCCAAGCGGAATTTATTTCTATAGATTGACAACCGATAATTTTTCGGAAACCAAAAAAATAGTATTGTTAAAATGAAAACAAAAATTTTTACATTTGCTTTCGCGATTACGTTTATCATTTACGGAAATATATTCCCGCAGGTATTACAGCGTGTGTTTTTGAACAACAATAACATTTCCGCTTACTTTCAGAACACAGGTATCTTTAATCGGAATACGAGTTCCACTAATGCCCCTGGATTTGAATGGCCAAATGGTTCTAATAAATTTGCTTTTTTTACGGCAGGTCTTTGCATAGCCTGCGGCATAAACGGTCAGTTCGCACAGTCGATGGCATCATATAAAGGTGAATATGCGCCGGGCTATTATTTAAACGGCAATTATATTACTAATGTTTCTTTCAAATATTACAGCATTAAAAGAGGTGATAATTCGCAAAACAATCCGGACTATGCAAACTGGTATCTTATGATTCCGCATGGCGCACCGTATATTGATGTTAATAATAATCATCAGTACGACCCGGGAATTGACAGCATCGGTATAAGAAACGCCGCTCAGGTGATATTTCTGTGCATGACCGACGGGGAATTAACACAGCATTCTATTGGAGAAGGATTTGGAGGAGGTATAACTGTTCCTTTATTAAAAGCTCAGGTCGCGTGGACTTCCTGGTGTTATGACAGGAATGATTTAATGGATATGCAGTTTATGAAATGGTCAGTGATTAATAAAAATATCTTAAACTGGGATTCAACGTTTTTTAGCATTGTGGGTGACCCTGACCTTGGAGACCCCCTTGACGATTATATAGGATGCGATACAACAAAAAAACTCGGCTATTGCTATAATGCGGATAATAATGACGCAGTTTATGGTGTAAATCCGCCTGCTGTCGGAATGATATTCCATAAATCACCGCTTGGGCTTACGTCTTTTAATTTCTTTACAGATGCGAGTTTTTCCCCGCCGCCCTGCGAAGGTTCGCCGGGAGAACCAGTACCTGCTTATAATATGATGCAGGGAATGAAAACGGACAGGACGCAATACATTGACGTATCTGTAACTCCCCGCAAGAAAACAAAATTTGTATATGCCGGAGACCCTGAAACAAATACAGGGTGGACTGAATACAAGGGCTCAATGCAAAATTGTAATGGTGATAGTACGGGAGTTGTTTTAACAGTGAATCCGTCGGGCGACAGAAGGTATATTCTCAGTTCAGGAGCAGTGAATCACATAGTCCATCCTAATGATACTGTAACAATTGTTGCATCTCAGTTGATTGCAAGAGGAACTTCAAATGTGAACTCCGTAACAAAACTCAAACTATTAGCTAATACTGCATGGTTAGTTTATAACGGAGGCTTTAATGTAGGTGTACTACCGATAAGTTCCGAAGTTCCGGCATCATATTCACTTTCACAAAATTATCCGAATCCGTTTAATCCGGTGACTAAAATAAGATATGAATTGCCGCAGGCGGGGGTTGTGAGGCTGGCGGTGTATGATGTGATGGGGCGAGAGATTGAAATGCTTGTGAATGAAAGGCAGGCGGCGGGGAGTTATGAGGCAACGTTTGACGGGAGCAGGTTTGCGAGCGGAGTGTATTTTTACAGGCTGACGGCGGAGGGGTACGGGGAGACCAGGAAAATGTTGTTAATTCGTTAAATTTTACAATATGAAAAAAATAATTTTTAAATTACTTTTCATCATTTCTGTTTTATTAATTCTGAATTCTACTCTCTTAATTAATAATTGTTATTGTCAATGGGTGTGGCAAAATCCATTGCCGCAAGGTAATGGTCTAAACTCATCTTCTTTCATAAATGATAATACGGGCTGGATAGTTGGAAGCAGTGGAACTATGTTAAAAACTACGAATGGCGGTGCCAACTGGAATATATTGCAAAACGGTTCAATGGAAACATACGTTTCTGTATGCTTTAAAGATGTCAACAACGGTTGGCTGCTTTCAAAAATTAGTCCAGAGGCTTCCGGAAAGGCGTTTATCAGGCATACTACAAATGGCGGTTTAAGTTGGTACAATCAATTGGTTTTAGGAGATAGTATTCAAGGCGCCAACAACATTCAATTTTTAAATTTGAATACAGGTTATGCTCTCGTTTTTTCTGCAAGAAATTATATTTTTAAAACTACAAATGGCGGAACTAATTGGTCCGTTGTATCCAGTCCCACTAATATATGGATGAGAAAACTTTTATTCAAAGATGAAAACACAGGGTGGATATGCGGAGAAGCCGGATATATTTTTAGAACAACTAATGGAGGTATAAATTGGGATTCGCTAAAACCTCCGATTACACATGCATATTATGGAATAAGTTTTCCTGATTATAACACAGGTTATGTCGTCGGAATTTTTGGATATAGCATACAAAAAACCACAAATGGAGGAACAAACTGGTTTCTCATTTCACAATTTCCGGGATTCTCTTTCTGGGATGTTAATTTTATAAATGCAAATACCGGTGTTGTTGTTGGCTCAGGAGTTATTCTAAGAACGACGAACGGAGGAAATAACTGGGATACCTTGAGACATCCTGATAATACCGGATGGAATGAATATTATTCAAATGTTCTATTCAACAATTCAAATAATGGATGGATTGTAGGAAGTACAGGTGACATACTTAAATCTACAAATTCAGGTATAAATTGGACATCCCATAGAATAGGCAGTGTTAGTAATTTTTACGATATTCAGTTTTTAGATGTTAATACAGGACACATAGCCGGCTGGAGTTTATTACGAACAACAAACTCGGGAATTAACTGGAATATTATTGCAGATACAGGAATTTATTGTACAAGTTTCATAAATTCAAATACAGGATGGGCAGGCGGAAGGTCAAATAATTGCATTAATAAAACCACTAATGGCGGTGTTAATTGGTCGGTTCAATATTTTCAGATAAATTCAAGTTGTCAGAAAATTCATTTTTCTGATTTCAATAATGGATGGGCAATATTATACATAGGACAGGTAAATCCGTCTTGTATTATTGCAAGAACAACTAATGGAGGTGAAAATTGGATAACAAATAATTATATCGGATCTGGTTCTAATCTTCCGAAAGACTTTTATTTCATTAATAATCAAACAGGTTGGGTTGTTGGTACCGGAAATAGTATTAATAATCTACCGGCAATTATTTCAAAAACAACAAACGGAGGAATAAACTGGATTTCACAATCTATCATAAACGTTTATACCGGGCTATACAGCGTAAATTTTATCAACAATAATACAGGTTGGATTACAGGTGATGGGATTGTATTAAAGACGACAAATTCAGGAAATAATTGGATGGTTATGGTAACTTCATCGGTCTATGGATATTCAATTAAATTTTTTGATGAAAATACCGGGTATATTGCGGCATCAAACGGATTATTCAAATCAACTAATGGAGGCATAAATTGGATTTTTAGCAATTATAATCAGTCGGTTCTGATTATGAGCTCATATTTTTTAAATCCAAATACAGGCTGGATTGCAGGATATAATGGTGTAATTCTAAAGACCACAAACGGAGGGAATGTTTTTGTGAAAAATATTTCAAAAGATATTCCGGCGGGTTATTCATTAAGTCAGAACTATCCGAATCCGTTTAATCCTGTGACGAAGATACAATATGCATTGCCGAGGGCGGGGGTTGTGAGACTGGCGGTGTATGATGTTATGGGGCGGGAGATTGAAATACTGGTGAATGAGAAGCAGGCGGCGGGGAGTTATGAGACGACGTTTGACGGAAGCAGGTTTGCGAGCGGGGTGTATTTTTACAGGTTATTGGCGGAGGGGTATGGGGAGACAAGGAAAATGATATTAATTCGATAAATTTTATATTATGAAAAAAATAATTTTCAAATTACTTATCATCATTTCTGCTATATTAGTTTTTAATTCTACATTATTAATTCGCGATTGCCAGAGCCAGTGGGAGCAGACTGAAGGGATATATGGGGGATGGGTCAATGCATTTACTGTTAAAGGAAATAATATCTTTGCAGGGTCTTATGATTATCATTCAGGTTGTGGCGGAGTTTATCTTTCCACTAATTACGGAGCAACTTGGAGACAAACTTCTTTGAATAATAAAGTTATTTGGTCGCTTGCCACACTCGGGGATAATATTTTTGCAGGGACTTATGGCAGCGGAGTTTATCTTTCTTCAAATAACGGTGTAAACTGGACTCAAACTTCTTTGCTTTATCATGCTCATTCTTTTACATCGCTTGGAAATAATATTTATGCCGGGACAGAGCATTTCGGTTTATATTTTTCAACTAATAACGGAATCACGTGGACACAAACTTCATTAACTACTCAAACCGTTTTTTCCCTTTTAACATTCGGAAATAATATTTATGCAGGTACTTTGGATAGCGGTGTTTATATCTCTACAAATAACGGAACAAACTGGACTCAATCCGCTTTGAGAGATTTATCTGTTTATTCCTTAACTGCTCACGGTAATAATATTTTTGCAGGAACTGAAAATGAACCTCAGGATTCCGGCGGAGTTTATCTCTCAACAAATAATGGCTTGAGCTGGGCTCAAACTGCATTAAATGATAAACATGTTCACTCCCTTGCTGTAAGCGGAAATAATATTTTCGCGGGGACAGAGGGTTATGGCGTATATCTATCTACAAATAACGGCTCGAGTTGGGTTCAAACAGCCTTGAATGATAAATGGGTAGGTTCTCTTGCATCAATTGGAAATAATATTATTGCGGGTCCTATAGTGTACGGTATTTATTTATCTTCAAACAATGGTGCAAGTTGGACACAAACCGGCTTGAATGAAGAATATATTTGTTCCTTTGCCGCACTTGGAAATAATATATTTGCAGGGATACGTGCATATACTAATCCAATCGGTGTCTATTTTTCCACAAATAATGGAATGAGCTGGACGCAAACTTCTTTGAATAATCAAAATGTTTCTTCCCTTGCCATAAGCGGAAATACTATCTTTGCCGGGACAAACGGAAGCGGCGTCTATCTCTCCACAAATAACGGCTCGAGTTGGGTTCAAACAGCCTTGAATGATAAAAATGTTTTTTCTCTCGCGTCAATTGAAAATAATATTTTCGCGGGAACTTATGATTATGGTGTCTATTTTTCAACGAATAATGGTTTGAGCTGGATGCAAACTACTTTGAACAATAAAAATGTTAGGTCACTTGCTATAAGCGGAAATAATGTTTTCGCGGGGACAGATGGTTATGGCGTATATCTATCTACAAATAACGGAACTAACTGGACTCAATCAAATTTGAATAGTCAATCTGTTCATTCACTAATTACCAACGGAAGTACTATTTATGCCGGAGCGGATAGCGGTGTTTATCTATCCTCGAATAACGGCATGAACTGGATTCATACCGCCTTAAATATATACGTTAATTCTCTTGCTGTAAATGGAAATAATATTTTTGCAGGAACAGATAGCGGTGTTTATCTCTCCTCGAATAACGGAACCAGCTGGATTCTAAAAAATCAGGGTTTCAGTTTAATACCGAATGTGTTG
>JAPLFI010000278.1 GCA_026390755.1 Ignavibacteriota bacterium | reverse complement strand
AGACGTGTGCTCTTCCGATCTTCAGGAAATATCATCAAAACTCCACAAGCCTTGTGATGTTTTGGAAGACATGAGCCTTGCAATTGAGAAAACCGGCGAAATTCGGGGTTTCTCTCCGTTATTGAGCTGGTCACATTACCGCACACTCACCAAAGTAGAGCATAAAAATGAGCGGCTGTTTTACGAAATTGAAGCCGAGAAGGAAGGCTGGAGCGTACCTCATCTTCAAAGACAGATACACATATTTCTTTTTGCCAGACTTCTTAAAAGTAAAGACAAAGCCGGAGTAATGGAACTGGCTCGACAGGGACAGATTATCGAATCTGCGTCCGACATTATCAAAAATCCATATATCCTCGATTTTCTCGGTTTACCCGAATCACAAAAACTGCATGAGTCGAAGCTTGAACAAGCCATCATAGATAACATACAGTCTTTCCTGCTTGAATTAGGCAAGGGCTTTGCTTTTGTAGCACGCCAGAAACGTATCTCAACAGAAAACAGTGAATTTTATATAGACCTGGTTTTCTATAATTATCACCTGAAGTGCTTTATTCTTATTGATTTGAAAACAGGCAAACTTACACATCAGGATGTAGGTCAGATGGATATGTATGTGCGTATGTTCGATGATTTAGAGAGAGGCAAAGACAATAATGCCACTGTTGGACTGATTCTCTGCACTGAAAAAGACAAAGCGATTGTAAAATACTCTGTACTAAACGAAAACAAACAGCTCTTTGCCTCGAAATATATGCTATACCTGCCAAGTGAAGAAGAGCTGGTAAAGGAACTCGAACGGGAGAAAAGACTGATTGAATTGAAGATAGAAGAGAAAAAGTATCTCACTGAGAGCAAAGGTAAAACGGAGAACAGTGAATAAGTGAGATACTTCTTATATTCAATAACAAAGGATATTATTCCTTCGTCGAAAATAATGAATTGTAAAGAACCGTCTTAATTGTTTTATTATTTTCCGCGGCTAAACCGGGCTAAGTTAAAACACAGCGTGTTCGTAGTTAAAACACAGCGTGTTCGTAGTAAATCCCGAATACTTCTTTCAGTTCAGCGCACATTTCGCCTAAAGTAACGTATTTCCTCGCGCAGTCTAATATTGGCGGCATTAAATTCCGTCCGCCAAGCGCGGCTGAATTAAGCTCTTTTAAGGAATCCGTTACGTCACTCTGATTGCGTGAGGCTTTCATTTCTTTAAGCCTCTTTACCTGACTCTCTTCCACTTCTTTTGAAATCTTAAGAATCGGTATGTCAATTACTTCGTTTGCTTCTACAAAATCATTTACACCGACTATTATTTTTTCTTTACTGTCAAGTTCCTTCTGATACGTATAAGCCGCGTTTGCAATTTCTTTCTGGAAAAATCCGTTCTCAATGCATGCAATCACACCGCCCTGCGCGTCAATCGCTTCAAAGTATTTTTCCGCTTCGGCTTCCATGTCGTCTGTTAGTTTTTCAACGTAATAACTTCCTCCGAGAGGGTCTGCGGAATTTATAACTCCGTGCTCGTATGCGATTATCTGCTGTGTTCTCAGAGCAATTTTCACTGCCTTGTCGGAAGGCAGTGCGAGTGTCTCGTCCATTGAGTTTGTATGAAGGCTCTGTGTGCCGCCGAGTACTGCGGCAAGCGCTTCGATTGCCGTACGTACTATGTTATTCTCCGGCTGCTGTGCCGTCAGAGAACAGCCAGCAGTCTGTGTATGAAATCTCAATATCCATGAACGCGGGTTCTTTGCACCGTATTTGTTCTTCATACGTTTTGCATATATTCTGCGTGCGGCGCGGAATTTAGCTATCTCTTCGAAGAAATCTAAATGAGAATTGAAAAAATGGGAAATTCTCGGAGCGAATGTATCAACATCCATTCCGCGCTCTATACAAGTCTCAATATATGCAAACCCGTCGGCAAGCGTAAAAGCAAGTTCCTGAGCCGCAGTCGAGCCGGCTTCGCGTATGTGATATCCGCTTACGCTTACAGGATTGAACTGAGGCACTTCGTTTGTGCAGTATTCAATCATATCGGTAATTATCCTCATTGATTCTTTCGGCGGATATATAAATTCTTTTTGTGCTATGTATTCCTTTAATATATCATTCTGCAGAGTACCGCGGAGTTTATCAAACGCAACTCCCTGCTTTTCTGCAACAGCAAGATAAAAAGCGAATACCATGGCGGCAGGGGAGTTGATTGTCATTGATGTGGAAACCTTATCAAGCGGTATTCCGTCAAACAGCACTTCCATATCCGCAAGAGATGATATTGATACTCCGCATATTCCTACTTCGCCTTCCGCAAGCGGCGCATCGGCATCCCAGCCCATAAGTGTCGGCATATCGAAAGCCGTTGATAAACCCGTCTGTCCGTGCTCTAAAAGATATTTGAATCTCCGGTTTGTGTCTTCAGGCGTTCCGAATCCGGCGAATTGCCGCATTGTCCATATTTTCCCGCGGTACATGTTTGTGTGAGCTCCGCGTGTATAGGGAAATTCTCCGGGATATCCGAGCTTTTCGTCGTAATCGCCTTTTATGTCCTCGGGACCGTAGCATATATCTACTTCCTTACCGCTTAATGATGTGAATTTCATTCCGTTTGTTCTGGCTTGTGATGCTTTCCCGAGCCACTCTTCTTTTGCACTGATTTTCTTCATGTAAACTTCCTTATGATTTATAAATAAAAGAGGTTACCGGGAGAACAATAGTTTGTCAATAATCCCCGGCACCTCTTTGCTTAGGAGGAATAAAAACTTTTAATCTGTAACATTTATTGTCTAAAAAAGTTTCACGCATATTTCTCAAAGTCATCAAAATAATACTTCAGTCTCTTTATTGCGAGAGATTTATTTCTGCATACGGATATTTGCATTAGAATATTATTAATAGAAAAATTTTCTTATTTTCATGCGGTTTTTAAAAATAATATTAATACGATGGCGAAAAAACTTTTTGTTTCAAACCGGGATGAATCCGTCAGACTGTTTAAAAACAATTTTCTTGAATATTATTCTCATATACATCCGGCAACTCCGGTCGTGATTTATATTCCGGCTGTTGCAATTATTTCTTATTTCGGATTTTCTGTTGTCCCTGCGGCTAACGGAATCCTTGCTTTTTTGCTTGGTGTTGTATTCTGGACATTCTTTGAATATCTGATGCATCGCTGGGTATTCCATTATCAGCCGAAATCTGAACTGGGGCAGAAGGTTCACTTTCTTGCTCACGGTGTTCATCACGATTATCCGCGGGACAGAACAAGGCTCGTTATGCCTCTTCTGGTGAGTTTACCGCTGGCAATTCTTTTTTTCTTTATCTTTACTCCACTGCTCGGTAGTTATGCATTAACCGCTTTCGCCGGATTTATTCTGGGCTATGTCTGTTATGATACTATACACTTCGCAACTCATCACTGGAAGATGACAAGCCCGCTCGGCAAATGGCTGAAAGAGTATCATCTTAAACATCATTATGTTGATCCGGATACGGCTTATGGAGTGAGCAATCCGCTCTGGGATTATGTTTTCTTTACAGTCCCGGTAAAAGAAACAGCAAAAGAAATTGAGTCAGGTTCTTAGGTAACGGCTTTATGATTCAGACAGATATTCTTTTATTTCATTGAATATCTGTTTATTTAAATCATGAAATATTTCAAATCTATTTTGAATTTCCTTGATGTCGGATTTTGATTTTGAAAGTTCCTCTATTTGTATAAGTAAACGGTGTCCCTCGTCAATTCCCATAGTTCCGTAAACCGGTCTTATTTTATGAGCCATAAGCGAAATGTCATTATAATCACTTTTTGCAATAGATTCTCCCATAAGTTTTAAATGCATATTTGTCTGTTCGATGAAAAGCATAAAAAACGTTTTATGATTTTCTTTATTATCTCCTATGTACTCTCCGAGTGAACGGAAGTCTATTAACTTGTCATTACCGTTTGTTATTGTCAAAATACTATCTCCATTGGATTTTATATTTCATTTCTTATGTAAATTAAGTACGGCTAAACCTTTTGTCAAGCTCTTCTGTTGTGATACGTATTACAGTCGGTCTCCCGTGAGGACATACGTATGGCATCTGAGCGGCAAATAAATTATCAACTAAACTTACCATTTCCTGTTTAAGAAGGCGGTCGCCTGCTTTTACGGCGCTCCTGCATGCAAAGGATTTTGCAAGGTTGTCCCGTTTTTCGAGGTTCAGTTTTACTTCGTATTCTTTGTACTGGTCAAGGAGTTCCTGAAATATCTTATGCTCATCTCCCGGCTTAATATCCGAAGGTATTCCTGTGAGTTCTAATGTCGAATCGGTACGCAGAATAAAATTAAATCCGAGATTCTGAAGTTCTTCCTTCAGACTTTCAGCAAGGTGAAAATCTATTTTAGTAAGTTTAATATTCAAGGGAATCAGTAATTGCTGTGAAAATGCCGCATGTGAATTCAGAAGCTGTACTGCTTTTTCATAGAGTATCCTTTCGTGCGCGGCATGCTGATCTATAATCATAAGTCCTGTTTCCGTTTCACACATCACATACTTATTCCTGAACTGCCAGATGTTAAACTTTTCTGTCTCATCTTTTTTTGTATGTTCGAATATCGCACTCTGACTGTTTTGTTCTGCCGGACTGACCGATTCATCAATATTAATATCATTTAACGGATTAGATGCTTCAAAGATTGAATGGATTCTCGACCCTCCGTTATCTTGCCTGAACCCTTCCGTGAATCCGGAATCGCCGTGTGTGAAAGAAGTATTCCCTCCCGTAAAACCGGCTCTGTCCGAAGTTTCTGACTTTATCAATCCGGCTGTAGATTCTCCGTGACTGCCCCTATGTTCAAGGTTCTGAGGTTCATTCTCAAAGGAAATTGAATCTCCGAATCCTATATCGAAAGTCAAATCGGAGCTTCTGAGAGTATCCCTGACAGACTTTCTTAAAAATCCAAAAACAGCCCCTTCATCTTCAAATTTTACCTCAAGTTTTGAAGGATGGACATTTACGTCAACTTTTTTAGGGTCAATGTGTATGAATAAAAAAAATGAAGGGTAATTGCCTTTTTCGATTAAATCGTCATAAGCCGAGTAAACAGCGAAATTCAGACTTTTGTTTGTGAAAAACCTTCCGTTAAGAAACAGAAACTGGTCCTGTTTTGATTTTTTCGTGAATCCGGGACGCGAAATAAAACCCTTTACATTTATAATTTGATTGCCATTCTCAACGTTCAGTAATGTCTTCCCAAAATCATCACCGAATAAATCCTGAATCCGCAGTTGCAGTGAACGTTTCGGAAGATTAAAAAGAAGGTCATCATTGTTGTAAAATTCGAATTCCGTCCCTGGGTTTGAAACAGCAAGTTTAACAAATGTCTCGTATATATGTCTGAATTCAGTCTGATTCGATTTCAGGAAATTTCTGCGTCCCGGTGTGTTATAGAACAGATTTTTTATTGCAACCGATGTTCCTTTATCAGATGATATTTTAGTGATTTCTTTAACATCGTTACCTTCAATGCGGACGAGTGTACCGATATCATCATCTGATATACGTGTTTTCAGTTCAACATGTGCAATTGCCGCTATTGATGCAAGCGCCTCGCCGCGGAAGCCGAGCGTCAGAATATTCTCAAGGTCATCATAAGTCTTTATCTTGCTTGTTGAGTGTCTCCGGAAAGCAATCGCGGCATCTTCTTCCGTCATTCCGCTTCCGTTGTCATTCACCTGTATCAGTGCTTTTCCGGCTTCTTTTACAATAAGACAGATTCGCGTTGCGCCTGAGTCTATTGAGTTCTCTATAAGTTCTTTTACGACTGAACCCGGTCTGTTAACTACTTCGCCTGCCGCAATTTTATTATAGAGATGCTCGGGTAATATCTGAATTTTATTTTTCAAACAGCGCTTTAATAAATTCTTCGCTTTCAAAAAGCTGAAGGTCGTCTATCTGCTCGCCGACTCCTATAAACCTGACTGGTATTCTAAGCTCCTTGCTGATTTTCAGTACAATTCCCCCTTTAGCCGTTCCGTCAAGTTTAGTAAGAATTATTCCTGTTATTCTGCCGAGAGCGTTCATAAATTCCTGCACCTGATTAAGCCCGTTCTGCCCGGTTGTGGCGTCTATCACTATAAACACTTCATCGGGCGCGTCGGGTAATACTTTTTTTATAACGCGGTTTATCTTTTTAAGTTCTTCCATCAGATGTGATTTATTGTGAAGTCTGCCCGCAGTATCAATAATCACAACGTCAACATTTCTTGATATTGCCGCTTTGACAGTATCAAAAGCAACAGATGCGGGATCTTTTGTCCCCGGGTTTTGAATAATGTCAACCTGTGCCCGCTTTGCCCAGATTTCAAGCTGTTCGTTAGCCGCCGCGCGGAATGTATCGGCGGAGCCTATTAATACTGATTTCCCGGCTTTCCTGAAATTATAAGCCAGCTTGCCGATAGACGTGGTTTTACCGACACCGTTTACACCGACTACCATTATAACGTAAGGCTTGTTTTTTATTCCGAAGTCGAAAGTCCGGAATTCTGATGTTGTATCCGAAAAAATCTTCTTTATTTCTTCCTGTATCAGTGTGTTCAGCTCTTCTTCTGTTTCGTATTTATTTTGTTTCGCGCGCTCTTTTATGTTATCAATCAGAATTTCCGAAGTATTGATTCCCATATCGGATGTCAGGAAAATTTCTTCGAGTTCGGCGAGAAATTCATCGTCAATTTTTTTCTTTGCGTTTATCAGCCTGTTGACTTTTCCGAACAGGTCGTTTTTTGTTTTTGTTAATCCATCTTTGAGCTTCGTAAATCCGAGCTTATCAAGAAATGACATTTAATTCCTCCGTATATGCATTAAAACGTTTTCAGTAAGTTTCGCGCTATTATCATTCTCTGTACTTCCGATGTACCTTCTCCGATAGTCGTCAGCTTAACATCACGGTAAAGTTTTTCGACGGGGAATTCCTTTATGAATCCGTATCCGCCGTGAATTTGAACGGCTTCATTTGCTGCCCGAACCGCCGTCTCGCTTGCGAAAAGTTTCGCCATAGACGATTCAAGGTTATATTTCTGTCCGGCGTCTTTCAGGCTCGCGGCTTTGTAAACCAAAAGCCTTGCGGCATCAATCTCCGTAGCCATATCGGCAATCTTAAACTGTGTTGCCTGGAAATC
>JAPLFI010000154.1 GCA_026390755.1 Ignavibacteriota bacterium | reverse complement strand
CCAGAAATCCTTGATTTTAAAACCTTTAAGGTCGGGGTATTTTTTCAAAAGATCGTTTTGAGAGAAAATGTTACCGGAAATCATTAATAAAAGAATCAGAACTAAAAGCTTTTTCATAAAAATAAATTTGATAAATTAAATTGATAATCAATTATGTGCAAAGATAGTTATTTTGTTATTATTACAAAAGATAAAAGAGACCGTATGATTCAAGGATTAATTAAAGAAAAAGAGTAAATACTCAGCGTAAATATTATAAAAGTTGCCACAGATTCACAGATTAATAAATTATTATTTTTTCTATTAGTGATTTTCGCTTAAAATATGATGAATTTCCATTCATACCCCCAAAATAGTTCTTCCAATTTGACAACTTTCTTTTTGTAATGAATATTATTTTTGAATATTTTATTAGCTAAATCTGTGAATCTGTGGCTATTTATTTTGATGCTGATTAGTTACGAAAAAGAAATAAATGAGAATTATTGAAGAGGTAATTATTATCGCCTGGAGAGATCTTTTTTCGGATCTTAATCCTTCTTTTATGTCAAATATCAGATCAGACCTTATTTCAGCTGGTAAACTTCTGAATTTCGGAAAAAAACGATTTACCGATGAGCAATACAACTCAAAGTTTTTTCCGAACTTTCCGCGAAGAAAATCCTCTTCATTGAATATTATGCAGTAATACTGGAAAAAGAAATATATCAGACCCGCTATCTGGAGATAAGGAAAAAAGGTATTACTCATCAGACCTATACCCGTGTATATCATTATATTCCCAAGATACAGAGGATTACGGATGTATGAGAATGGTCCCTGCGTAACGAGATTAGAACCGCCCACTCCGTCTGTTGTACGTGTTTCGCTTCCCGCATAGCTGACAGCCCATGTCCTTATCAATTCGCCTGATATCACAACAGCCGCGCCGATAATTAAGCTGAGAGCTGTCGGCTTCATAAGAATAATCATAATGAATACAAAAGGAAGCGGAGTATAGCTTCGGTACTGAAATAAAAAGAACCCGATTTTTTTCATATTTACCCTCCAAGCAAAACATCTTTCCTGAGAGTCCGGGCGTTTTGCTTTTGTTTTATTTTTCCCGACTCAGTAAGCTTTTCTAATTTCTTCTGCACGTCGGAGAAATTTTTGAAATCGAAATAAGTAATGTTATTTTTCCAGCAATAAGATGCGAGAGAATTTTTAGCAAATACAATATCGGCATAATTGCTGACGCAAAAATCAGATACACCGTCTCCTATGAATACAGAAACTTCATCAGCAAGGTCATTAGTTCCGTTTATCAGTATGTTCCTTTTGCTCATTCCGCACGATATGCAATGTTCGTCCGAATAAGGAAATTCACAGGAGAGATTGTAGACCTTTCTCCCGAGTTTATCCGTTCCGTTCTCTTTAGCGGACATTGTATTGCAGAAATATTTCAGTTCAAGGTTTTCTTTCCGCAGAAAATACTCAATATAGTAATCGAGTCCTTCGCTGAGGAGAGTAATTTCGAATCCGCGGTTATTGCAAAAATCAATGAAATTCCTGAAATAATCATCAAGTTCTTCAGTATCAATAAAACCATTAAATGCTTCAAAATTAAAATCTTTTACGAGTTCGAGTTCTCTTAAAATACACTCTCGTGCCGTAATCACATTCGATTCAAAATCTTTGCAAATACTGTCAAAGCTTTTACGGTCATGAATAAACTTTCCGAGTGAAGAGACCCATACGTCATTTTTTGTAACGGTTCCGTCAAAATCGCAGAATATTTTAAGAGTGAATTTCTTCAAAAGATTATTTAAAGCGTGTTTCGACGATGGTAGTCACTCCGGGCTCCTGCATTGTGACACCATAGAGCGTATCAACGGACTCCATTGTACGTTCATTGTGAGTGATGAGTATAAATTGTGTTTTCTCGGAAAACTTTCTTATCATCCTGTTAAATCTGCCGAGATTAGCAACATCAAGCGGTGCGTCAACTTCGTCGAGAATACAGAAAGGGGAAGGTTTAACAAGATAAATAGCAAAAAGAAGAGCAATAGCGGTAAGAGTTTTCTCGCCGCCGGAAAGTAATTCTATGGATGTTGGTCTTTTGCCTCTTGGTTTAGCTGTAATTTCAATTTTTGCTTCGAGCGGGTCATCACTGATTTTACCGTCTTCGTCCTCATCATATACAAGTTTCAGATTAGCTTCATCACCCTCCTGAAAAAGTTCTTTGAATATACGTATGAAGTTTTGTCTTATTTCCTCAAAAGTATGCAGAAACCGTTCTCTTGCTTCTGTGTTTATTCTATCAATGGTTTTTCTTATGTCTTTCTCGGATTCCGCCAGGTCATTTTTCTGATCAATCATTTTCTGAAGTTCATCTTTTTCGTTCTGGAAATCGTCCCAGATTATCTGCTGGAATCCGCCGCCGAGTTTTTTCAGCATTTCGGAAAGCTCTTCGGCATCCTTCCTGGCGCCGGAAATCTGAAATTCGCCGTCACCGTCCTTATATCTTGAAGATATTTCTTCAACTTCGGCAGACAACACATCAGGCGGATTATCAATATCAAATTCATATTTCTTCAGTAAAATATCTTTCAGCAGGTCTGATTTTATTTCATTTTCTTTGATTTTCACCTGGGAGTCAATAAGTTTTTGAGAAACCTTATCGAGTATAGATCGTTTAGTCCTTTGATTGTATTCAATTTCCTCTTCAGATTCTTTTTTGCTGTTAAGATCTTTTTCCACATCTCTGAAACCGGTAGTAATACTATCTTTAGACGCTGAAAGCCCTGCAATGACATCCGAGTTTTCCGCCAGTGTACGGCGCAGTTCTTCGGCAATTCCCGTATCCGCATCAATCTGTTTCCGGTTTTTTTCAATTTGTCCTGTCTGATATTCTATACTGCTCAGCAGTCTGGCTAAAGCAGATTCCTGGCTGCGGAATTCGCTTTTCAGTTTTGTAATTTCAATATTAAAACTGTTATAATCGTTCAGATAATCACTATATTTCGATTCCACTCCGCTGAATTCTTCGGTGATGAAACCGAGTTCTTTTTCGAGGTTAGACTGGTCATTATCCGCTTTGCTGAGTTCGGAAATCAAAAGATTAATATTATCATTAAGCGTTTTATTCTGTTCCTGAATGCTGTTATATAATTCATCGTTACCGGAAACAGACTTATTAAGTTCCTGAATCTTAAAATTCAGTATTGATAATTCTTTGGTAATATTATTTACATCTTTTTCAAGAGAGTTCAGCCCGGCCTGATATGATGAAATATCGAAGCCGTCAAATTCTTTCAAAAGCCCTGCAAGTATATTTTTATCGGAGCTTAGAGTTTTTTCGTATTCAGCCGATTCATTTTCAAGATGAATTACCTGACTTTCCCTGCCGATTTTCAGGTTTTCTTCTTTAGATTTTCCGCCTGCGCGAATAAAACTTTGTGTTACGATATCACCGTCAAGAGTGATAAATTTATAATAATTATCTTTTGAAAGTCTGAAAGCTGTATCAATATCCTCAACCACAACATATTCGTCGAGCAGATATTTAATCAGCAATGAATAATCTTTCGAAGTTTTCACGAAACTATCGGCAGAGCCGTAAACCCCTTTTTCCTTAAAGAATTCCGGTTCGGAATAATCAATTTCAAGATAATACGGAAACAGGGATGAATCCGAGAGTTTATCATTTAAGATGAAAGTAACTTTGCCCTTATCATCTTCTGACAGTATATCAATGAGATTTGTGAGATTACGGGAATCATCAACTATAAGATAGTTCGAAATTTCACCGAGAGCCGTCTCGACTGCAATTCTGAATTTCTCTTCTACATTCAGAGAGTCAATCACCGTATTTATTCCGTCTGTCTTTTTTTCTTTCAGAAGATGCCCTATGCCTTCGGCATAATCCTGAAAAGTTTCAGTCAGATTCCTGAGAAAGGAGACTTTACTGTTTCTTTTCTGGAGCTCAATTGATTTCTCACTGATTCTTTTTTCAATTTCAGTAATTTTTAAACGAATATCTTCTTTCAGCTGTGTATTATACAGCAAATCGTTTTCCGCTTTTTTTCTTTTTTCCTTTTGTCCGGAAAGCTGATTTTCCTGCTCGTCTCTAAGGTGTTCAAGGCGGCTTATATCGGTTAATGATTTCTGGCTTTCATCTGATAAGAGTTTAAGCCGGTCGAGATTATAACCTAGAAAAATTTTATTTTTATCGAATTCCGATTTCTTTAACGAGGCGAGTTTCATTGCCTCCCGGAGTCGGTTACCGAGGCTGGAAATTTCCACACGTTTTTCCTGCATCACTTTTATTGACTGATCGACATGAATTTTCTTTTCGGATAGCGATACTTCGGATATTTCCAGAGTTCGGGCGAGAACAGATACTTTGGAGCGTGTTTCTTCTTCTTTTTCATTATTTCTTGTAATGGACTGTTCGAGTGTGTTGTTTTCTTCTGAAAGCCGTATGATATTTGAGCTCAGATTATTGACTTTCTGCTCGGTTACAAGGTCTTCGCGTTCGATCTTATTAATTTTATCGCGAAGGGATTCAAGTTCACGGTTAGTTTTTGCGGCAACATCTTCAAGCTTCTTAATTTCTGATCTTAACGCATCCGATTGTATATTGTAATTGTCAATTTCCCTGCTGAGATTCTCTTTAAGTGAAAGATTCTCAAATTCATGTTCGTTAATATCCCGAATTTCACTGAGCATCATACTGTATTCATAACCGTTCACGGCTATTTCAACTAATTTCAAATCGTTATAAACGAGCTTCGCTTCTTCGTTTTTCTTCGCCTGTCTTTCGAGAGCGTTGACGTTTCGCTGTTTCTCTCTGATAATGTCATTAACCCTGATCAGAGTTTCGTGAACACTTTCAAGTTTTTTAAAAGTGAGATCCCTGTTTTGTTTATAAGAAACGATACCGGATGCCTCTTCAAACATTTTCCTGCGTTCGTTCTTTACATGAGACAGAATAGTTTCTATCATCTTAAGTTCGATTACGGAATACGCGTCGGGTCCGATACCCGTATTCATAAACAGGCTTCGGATATCTTTCAGTCTGACCTTGGTACCGTTCAGATAATACTCGGTTTCACCGCTGCGGAAAAAACGCCGGGCAATCTGAACCTCGGAATATTCAGTAGGCAGAACATTCTTGTTATTTACGATAGTAAGGGAAACCTCTGCGACACTGAGGGGCTTGCGTTTACTTGTTCCGCTGAACACAACATCGTCGCGTTTTTCACTTCGCAGTGCTTTATCGCCCTGCTCTCCTAAAACCCAGCGTATAGCGTCAACGATGTTTGATTTCCCTGACCCGTTCGGACCTACGATTGCTGAAACACCACTGCTGAAGTCAATCACCGTCTTTGCAGGAAATGACTTAAAACCGAATATTTCGAGTTTAGACAGATACAATTAAATATTAAGCTCCATAACTTAAGACAAGGCTGATAAAAATGTTTACGGATTTGAATATAACCAAATACGAGAGAACACTTCCGTGAAAAATCAAAACCAGAAGTATCGCATAGAAATAAGTTTTAATTACTCCAAGTTCATAAACAACACGCAGTCCCGATGTCAATTTATATAATGAAAAAACATACAGAACAATGAAAAGCAATAAGGAATATTTGAGGAATTCCGGCTGGCTTAAAGAAATCCTGTAAAACACTGTACCCAACAGCAGAAAAATTACGAGAGGAAGAAATGACCATACAAAAACAGTATAAGTAGCTTTTAGATTTGACATTCTCCGCGAGAAAATCATGAGATTGTTGAGTAAAAACGATAATACGAACGAACTAAGAAAGAAAAATACAAAAAATAAAAGTATAGATAAAAAAGGATTATTAATAAAATCACCGGCGGCGGATTTGAGAAAATCACTGCTGAATATTTTTGATAAAATCATGTCAAAACCATTACTCTGTCTCAGCGAATAAAGAACGGAAGAAAAATATACGGCAAGCCCCGCGGAAGTGCAAAAAGAAAGAACTAAATTCTGAAAGTAGGATACGGGGTTTTGTTCACGTACGATGTACAGAAAATTCGAAGGAGTAATAAGACTTCTCCATGTATTGGAATTAAAATACCTGATGCGCCCGAGAGAAAAAACAAACAACATTATTCCGAATACTCCGAAAATAATATAAACATAATGTTTCTCACCTTGTCCGTTTTCGCCGTTACCTTCGGGAATTTTCTGAAAACCCTGGTTATTGAGGAGACGTTTAATAAACGGGACGGAATATTTCGCTTCTCTTTTGAGGTCAAATATTCCCGAAGTGTTAACTTCATTATCGGGTGATAAAGGATATAACAGCGGAGACTGAGATACAAAATCGGAATACGATTTTATGAAACTGCCGAAATATTGTTTCGAGAAAAATTTATAAGATTCCGTAAGAAACCGCGCCTGAGCTTCATTTGAAAAGAAATCCCCGTAACCGTTTCTGTTAAAATTATCAATACAGTAGCCGTAAGAAGAAATGAAAACGGGTAATTTCAACCGCATTGAAGAAAGTCCGCTGATTTTATTCAAATCACCGGATATAATGTTAATACCTTTTGCATCCGCAATTTCCGCGCATACATCCGTATTTAAAGAGCGGGAAGTATAATAGACTTTTCTTTTATCAAGTAACGATACTGTTTCCTTAATGCTTTTCATATATTCAGCGGCGGAATTAACCGAGACGTCAAAATCATTACCTGCGCCCCACATCAGAACAGAAGGGGAATTTCTGTCCCTTTTTACAATTTCCGACATATATTCAAGGGCTTTTTCTTTATAATCCTTTGAGGATAACAATTCCTCAGGCACTTCATTAAAGGGAATTTCTTCAAGGAGGAAAAGTCCGATTCTCTGGCAAGCGTTTATAACATAAGGATTTGCGGATTTTCCCGGTATCCTAATACAATTAATTCCAAGCTCTTTTATTTTCCGCAGGTCTTTCTCAATTTCGGAATATTCAACCGCAGAAGCGAATTTAGGGGAATTATCGTAATAATTTATTCCGTTCAGAACGATGTTTTTGTTATTGACTGTTAAATCTATGTTTCCTATAAGGATGTTACAAAATCCGGTTTCGATTGTTTTTTCGTCAATTAACAAATCACCGGAATAGACAGAAGTTTTCAAATAATAGAGTTCAGGCGAATCAGGAGACCAGAGAGAAGGGGATTTAATTGCTAATTCATTAACAAGCCTTTTGCTCTGATATTCACCGAGTTCGAATTTTACAGAAGGACTTTCGGTAATCTCATCACCGCCGGATTTCTTATAAACCTGAGTTCTGACAGAAAATGACGAGCCCGGATTATTAAGATTACCGAGGTTTCCGGAGTTAATATCAATATTATTTACAATACGCAAATGCGTTTCGGAATCAAATATTGTCGTAATGTAATTATCGAAAACATAGATTTTCGGAACGACTATGAGATAAATATCACCGCAAATCCCGCCGTAATTTTTCTGATAATTAACCTGAGCCTCGAGGGGTAAAGTATTTTTATTATTTAATTCATTATTAACTTTTATTACAATACGGTTATTTTCCCTCAGTATATTTTCATCAACCGGAGTTACAATTGAACTGAAACCTCCGGAATGAAGAGTTATGAAAGCGTCGTTAATTCTTATATCCGAAGTATAATTAATGCTTTCGGCAACAAGGAGAAAGGCATAATTCTTCAGAAGAGAATCCGGAAGTTTGAAATCTTTAGCGAAAACAGAATTACCGGTAAAAGTATATGCAAGCGGAACGGAAAAATTTGAAAAAGCCGCGCTGTTATCGAATGAAACCTGCCAGACGCCGTTAAGTCCGATGCGCATTCTTTTAGCGGATTCGAAGTACAATCCCGGGTTATTGATGTCTTCTTTTGCAGGTGACCGTTCAAAAACCTTTATCTGAGAGAGTACAGATGCAGACAGGAAAAGCGAAATCCACAGAGTAAGCAGTAAAAAAATATATTTTATTGAAAAAGAATTGTTCAGGAAATCTTAATTTAAGATTCAAAAACGGAAATTAAGCAATAATCTAAATAATTGAAATGACAAAATAACATAAGAACGTACAACCGCAGATTAACACAGATTATGGAAAAGAACTTTCACAGAAAAGAACGTTGGACAGGAATTAACACAAATTCCGGCTAATTCTAAAATAAACGCTTAAAAGAAACTTAACTACTCAGCAACAATGACTTAGACACGAATTAACTCGAATTTGCTCGAATTTGCTCGAATTAAACGAATTAAAGAAAGAACTTTTTAAAATAAGAGCTAAATAAAACTACGGAGACATAAAGAAAAGTAAGTTTTAAGTTTAACACTTAATTCTTCGAGTTAATCTCTGTCCAACTCCTTGTTCTCTATGTCTCTGTGGTGAGTAGTTAGAAAGAAACAAATGTTTCCTTTAAGAAAGAAACGTATGTTTCTGAATACCAGATTATAATTAACAAAAGATAGATTATTGTATATTTTTGCACTTATTAATTTGGCACGTTGGCACGGAAATTGAATAAAAACATACATAAAGACAACAAAGAATTATCATCCCTCCCTCTTGACCCTCTTATTGTTCAATGGCCCTGACAATAGGGGGGAACTAAAGGGAGGGGGAGGCATAATTTGATTACAAATGCTCACACATGCAACAAATAATAATATTAAAATACACAATAAATCTTTGAAATCGCGAGTTACAAAAGATACCTATCTTATTTGTCCTGTTTGTGATAATTTTTTACTCTACTCAGCAAAAGAAAAATTTTGCAGTATGTGCGGTGAGGAGCTTTTATCTCTATGTTCAAAATGCTCTGAGCCGATAATATATCCTTTGTCAAAGTTTTGCCCGGTTTGCGGCACTATACTGAAGAGAAAGTAACAAAAATAACTCAATAAATCTTTTTCACCTCATTAACATTTTAATTTGTTACAATCTTAATTACTTTGCTTATCAAGTTATTTTGACAATTATAATCAGTTGTTTAATAGTTTTATGTATATTTGCGGAATAGATGAGGCGGGCAGGGGACCTTTAGCGGGTCCTGTTATTACTGCGGCAGTAGTTTTTTCTGAAGGCATACGAATAGAGGGTGTAAGGGATTCAAAAAAACTCTCTCCGGCAAAAAGGGACAGATTTTATGATTTGATACTGGAAGCCTGCGCCGGATACAGAATTGAAAGAATCGGCAATAAAGAAATTGATGATATTAACATACTAAAAGCTACTATGAGGGGAATGCAAAAATGCCTGAAGTATATAACTTCGGATAAATTATCCGATGAACTAAAAATATTTATTGACGGAAATTATCTCAGATTTGAAGACGGAAGCGAATCAAAGTATTCGTATGAAACTGTCGTAAAAGGGGATGAGAAAATATTTGAAGTATCATGCGCTTCGATTCTTGCCAAGGTTACCAGAGACAGATTAATGACGGAATATGACAAAATATATACCCATTATAATTTCAGGAACAACAAAGGTTACGGAACAAAGGAGCATATTGCCGCGATAAAAGAATTTGGTTTATGCGATATACACAGATTAAGTTTTACAAAAAATTTCATACAAGACAGGTGACCGCTGTGAAATTAGCAGATAAGAAAATAACAGATAAGAAAATATTCGGCAATAAGGGTGAGGATGAGGCAAGGCTCTTTCTTTGCAGTATCGGGCTAAGACATATAAAAAGCAATTACGTTTATGACAGGACAGAAATTGATATTATATCTGAAGATGTTAAGAATAAAATTCTTATATTTACAGAAGTTAAAACCAGGAAAAACAGGAAATACGGGGAGCCGGAAGAGTCAATTAACATAAAGAAGCAAATGAATATACGAAAAACCGCGCGCGGATTTCTTTCGGAGAATAATTCATTTTCACAGCATGATTACAGGTTTGATACTATTACAATTCTTTATGATGATGATAAACCTCTGATTAACCATATCGAAAACGCTTTTTGAGATGCAATTGAGATGCAATTGAGATGCAATTAATAAAGACAAATAAATATTTAAAATACCTCGGAATACCTGATATAGTTAATCAGCTTTTTTTACTGTTCCTGACCCTGATTATATTGCTGAATCACGAAAAATTTAAGGAATGGTATATAGTTTTAGCCGTCAATGCCGCAATTTCTTTTTTTATATTTTTTATTGTTTACATTTATGAAATCCGGACGAGATTAAACAGGAAAGTCAGTCCTGTTATAAGAATTCTGCGTTTCTGGTATTCAATTTTCATAATTCTCTTTTTCTTCAAGGAAATTTACCTGATTATGGTGAATTTAAAGCCAGTTTATTATGATGAACTTCTGATAAAAGCAGATTACTTTATTTTCGGATTTAATCCGACACAGGCAGTTCATTTCATAGCTAATCCGTTTCTCACTGAATTTCTGCAGATTATATATACCATGTTTTATATTATGCCCGTAATTTACGGATTGGAGCTCTATCTATGGAAACGGTACGACGAGTTCAAATACGCTATGTTCGTGATATTTTTAGGATTTTATCTAACATTCATTGGTTACATGATACTGCCGGCTATCGGACCGAGGTTTACGCTTCATGAGTTCGGCAGTATCAATATTGAAGTGCCGGGACTGATGTTCACAAATCTTTTAAGGGAAATTGTAAATATCGGCGAGTCTGTTCCAAAAGGCACTCCGTTTCCGGAACTTTCTGCTCAGAGGGATGCTTTTCCTTCAAGTCATACGGTTATAGTCCTGCTGATAGCATATCTGTCGCACAAGATAAAATCGAAATCATTTTATTTTTATTTTCCATACTCGCTGTTGGTTATATTTTCCACCATATACCTGAGGTATCATTATGTAGTTGATATAATTGCGGGAGTGTTCATTTCCATAGTAACTATACTAATTACAAATTTGTTATACGGCAGTCGTTTCCACGAAAATGTGAAAATAGCTAATTCAAAAAAGCAAGAGTAATTTCATCTGCCAGTAAATAACCTTTTTCAGTCAGTCGGAATCTTCCGGAAGTGTATTCTGCAAATCCGTTCCTGATGTATCGGTCTGTTTGATTAACGAATATTTCCGAAAAGTTTTTCCCGAACAGTTTCGAGAAATTCAATAAATGAATCCCCTGAGCGCGGAGCCCGCACAGAATAAATTCGTTCTGCTTTTCCGCAGCAGTAAGCATCGTAATATTTTCGTATGTCAGGCGGTTTTCTTTCAGTAAATTATTATACAAAATAATATTTCGCACGTTATTCCATCTCTTTCCTCTGAATAATGAGTGCGCTGAAGGACCGAATCCGATATAATCGGCATAATCCCAATATTTCATATTATGCCGGGATTCGAATCCCTGCAGCGAATAATTAGAAACCTCATAATGATTATAACCAGCGCTTAAAAGTTTTTCCGTTATAAAATAATAAAAACCGGCTTCGAGCGATTCATTGTTAGGGAGTGTGATATTTTTTCTCCTCAGTTTATTCAGAACGGTATTGGACTCAAAAATCAAAGTATAAGCCGATATATGGGGAACGCCGAGTTCAATAAGTTTATCAACGGTCCTGCCGGATGATTGTAATTTCTGTTCCGGAAGTGAATAGATAACATCGGCGCTTAAATTTTCAAAATATTTCAGCGCTCTTTGCGTCACCCGAACTGCCATATCCGAATCGTGTTCACGGGTCAGAAATTTCAGTTCATCGTCAATCAAAGACTGAACGCCCAGACTTATTCTGTTGAAGCCAATATCTCTCAGCGCCGGGAGTTTCGAATTATCCTCTGTAAAATCCTCAGGATTTGATTCAATCGAAATCTCCGCCGAATCAGAAATCCTGTATTCATCCTTTATGGTTTTCAATATTGCCGCAAGGTCATCAACAGATAACAGAGATGGTGTTCCGCCGCCGAAAAACACGGAATCAAATTCAACATCCTGATAAAACCGGGAGCTCAGAGCGATTTCATTTCTTAAATTTGAAGTAAATTTTCCGATTACAGAGAGATTCGTAACAAGATAAAAATCACAATAAGAGCATTTACGCCTGCAGAAAGGAATATGTATGTAAATACCGGACTTATTCATATAATTCAATATGCTGATAATTATTATTAAAGTAAATTTATTTTTATTCTTATTTTAGATAAATTACTGTCAATATAAATTAATAACATGAAACCAGTTAATTTTTACACGCAAATCATTGTTATCTGCGGGATTTTTTGTATTACAATATTCAATTCTGTTAATGCCGCAATCAACTGCGACCGCGACACTACAATTACTGCGGACAGTTTGCGCGGGGCTATAATGGAAATTATTGACGAGGTCAACCGGAAATCAGCTTCCATTGATTTAATCCATTCGGAAAATGTTATAAAAATAAAAACTGCCACAATGGATGAAACCGGATCCATTGAAGTAAGGGCAAAAAAGAAAGATGACTTATGGTTCAGGATTTACGGCTCTTTTGCTTTCGTGAGCAAAGATGCCTTTATTGCCCATTTTAACCGTAAGAAATTTTTATACTTCGATAATCTTAATGACAAAGTAATCGAAGGTCCCACGAATGACACTAATATCGGATATATCGCGCGCATTCGGTGCTCATTTGATGATCTTCTTAATGTTATGACCGGCACGGTAAATATACCCGTATCCGCCGCCGATACACTGGAACTGACTTCTGATAAGGACAATAAAATAATTTCAGTAAAAAATGGAAAAGGACGGATGTTATATTATATTGACAGCGACAGTATGTATGTAAAAAAATATTCGCAGTTTCTGACGACCGGAAAAGAGTCTCTGAGGATTCTTTTTTCCGTCATGACCCGTTCAGGAACCGGATATTATTCACGTCGGATTGAAATTCTCAAACCCCTTAAAAACGAATACCTGAAAATTTACAACGAAACATACGAAACCGGAATAAGGAATCTTGATTTCAAAGTTGATTTTCCGGGTGATGTGAGAAGAGTAAGATGGTAATAGGGGAATGAAGAATTATTTCTTTTGATTTTAATACTACTTTCCTGATTACGAATTGCTGTATTTCACCATAAATACAGGTCACTTTTAATGACGAAATACATTGAGGATATTATATCCTTTTTATATTTTTGCATATCTTCACAAATTAAATTATCCGGAGGAATAAAATGTCAAAATTCAAAATCGCATGGCTGCCGGGAGACGGAGTCGGAATAGAAGTATTAGAAGCGGCAAAAATCGTTCTTGATAAATCAGGAATTGACGCAGAATATATACACGGCGATATAGGTTGGGAATTCTGGTGCAAGGAAGGCGATGCATTCCCTGAAAGAACCGTAAACCTTTTAAAAAACGTTGATGCCGCGATGTTCGGCGCCATCACATCAAAGCCCGTGAAAGCCGCGGCGGCAGAGCTTGTTCCTGCACTGCAGAACAAAGGTCTTATTTACAGGTCGCCGATTGTAAGAATGCGGCAGATGTTTGACCTTTATACGTGTCTGCGTCCCTGCAAGGGATACGAAGGAAATAAATTGAATTATAAGGATAATATAGACCTTGTTGTATTCAGGGAAAACACCGAAGGCATGTATTCGGGAGTTGAATTCGGTCCTGTTCCTAAGGAACTTTCGGACCTTTTAACAAAAATATCAAAACCTTTTGCTCCGTTTAAAGACATAGCTCCGGATCAGTTCGCCATATCCTGCAAAATTAACACGCGAAAAGGTTCTGAAAGAATTATTCGGGCAGCTTTTGAATTCGCAAGAAAGTTTAACCGTAAGAAAGTAACAGTTGTGCATAAATCAAACGTTGTAAGAGCGACAGATGGTTTATTCCTCGAAACAGCAAAAGAAGTGGCGAAAGATTTTCCTGAAATTAAAATGGATGACGCGAACATTGATGCTATTACAATGTGGCTTTTAAAGAATCCTCATAATTACGATGTACTTGTCGCACCTAATCTTTTCGGAGATATTATCTCCGACCTTTGCGCTCAGATGGTAGGTGGGCTCGGATTCGGATGCTCGGGAAATATCGGTGAGAAATTAGCTGTTTTTGAACCGACACACGGTTCGGCTCCGAAGTATGCCGGACAATACAAAGTTAATCCTATTGCGACAATTTTATCGGCGAAAATGATGCTTGCCTGGCTCGGCGAAAAAGAAAAAGCGGAAAAACTTGAAAAAGCAGTCGCTGAAATTATAAAAGAGGGCAAAGTCGGAACTTATGATATGGGCGGCACTAACACTACGCTTGAAGTTGCCGAGGCAATAGCAGATAAACTTTAGTAAAAACAATTCAAATTATTTTATAATCAATCCCGTGTATTATTTATGCGGGATTGGTTTCAATATAAATCATATAATCTATGCCCGATAAAATATTCATACACGAAGTTGGTATGCGGGACGGACTGCAGGTCGAAAAAGAAACCGTACCAACCGAAATAAAAATAAAATGGATAAACGAGATAGCAGAATCCGGAGTTGATATAATTCAATGCGGCTCTTTTGTGCATCCGGTGAAGGTGCCGGCTATGGCGGACACCGATAAAATATTTTCTCATTTCAGCAAACCCGAAAACAAGTTAAATGATGTGATACTCTCCGGACTTGTGCTGAATGAGAAAGGACTGGAAAGGGGAGTTGCCTGCGGAGTTGAAATGTTCTGCATGGGAGTATCGGCAAGCGATACGCACAGCAGGAAGAATACAGGAATGGGTACGGATGAAGCCGTTGAAAGAATTATCAACATGGCAAAAACCGCAGTATCCTCAGGGAAAAGCATACAGGTATCGGTTCAGTCGGCTTTCGGTTGCGGGTTTGAGGGAAAAATTCCCGAAGAGAAAGTGCTCGGTATTATCTCTGAATATGCCGATGCAGGTATTGAGAATATAAGCCTTGCAGACACTGCCGGACATGCCTATCCCGTTCAGGTTGAAAGTATGATTTCAGGTGTACACAAAATAAATACAAAACTGAAAATTTCATGTCACTTTCATGAAACATACGGACTTGGAATAGCGAACTGTTACGCGGCTTATAAAATGGGAGTGAAATATTTTGAAACCGCATTTGCCGGACTGGGAGGTTGTCCGTTCACTGCGAAGGCAAGCGGAAACGTATGCACGGAAGATTTAGTAAACATGTTCCAGCGCATGGGTCTGAGAAACGATATTAAAACAGAAAAATTTATTGATATATCAAAAGAAGCAGAAGAGTTTTTTAAGCGTGAAATGCCCGGTAAAGTTTACAGAATGGGTGTTTTAGCGCAGGATTAAATTAAATAATAAAAAATATGAAATCTATAGAAGGAATAAGGGTACTTGATTTAACGAATGTTCTTGCAGGACCGTTCGCGACATTACACCTCGCATTATGCGGCGCGGAAGTAATAAAAATTGAGAATCCGGGTTCAGGAGATCTCGCCAGAAAGCTCGGCAATGTTCCGGAACTTAATAAAAAAAATATGGGAACGAGTTTCCTCGCGCAGAATTCAAATAAAAAATCAATAACACTTAATCTGAAAGATGAGAAAGCAAAAGAAATTTTCAGGAAACTCGTAAAGACTTCCGATGTTATCGTGGAAAACTTCAGACCCGGAGTGATGAAAAGGCTTGGATTTTCTTACGAGGCGCTGAGTGAAATTAATCCGGGATTGGTTTACTGTGCAATATCCGGTTTCGGTCAAACTGGACCCGATGCTTTTAAACCTGCTTATGACCAGATAATACAGGGATTAAGCGGTGTAATGGCGATTAACGGCGACGAAACTTTGAATCCGCTGAGGTGCGGATTTCCCGTATGCGACACGGTAGGCGGACTCAACGCCGCATATTCAATTATGGTGGCACTTTTCTATAAAGAAAAAACCGGCAAAGGACAGTTTATTGATATCGCAATGCTCGATTCCATAATGCCTTTAATGGGCTGGGTGTCGGCAAATCTTTTAATAGGCGGCAAGCATCCTGTGCTTATGGGTAATGACAATTTCACAGCCGCACCATCGGGGACATTTGTAACAAAAGACGGATATATTAACATTGCCGCTAATAAACAGGAGCAATGGGAAGATTTATGCGATATACTGGGAGTACCCGAGCTGAAAGAAGACGCGAGATTCAAAGAAAGAGATACACGTAAAGCTAACAGAAAAGAACTTACGCCTCTGCTTGAAGCGAAAATGAAAACGGAAAATACAAAGTACTGGGCAGACGCGCTTAATGCCAAGGGAGTGCCTTCGGGTGAAATACTCAGTTTGTATGACGCGCTGACACAGCCGCAGATAGAGCACAGAAAAGCAATTACCGAAATTGAAACTCCGACCGTAGGTCCGATAAAAGTTTTCAATCTATCGGCGAAATTCGATAAGACTTCGGCTGATGTTGACGCGCCGCCGCCGGTTTTATCACAACACACGGCTGAGTTATTAAAGGAACTTGGTTATGACGAAAAAGAGATTGAAGAATTCAAAGCGAATAAAGTAATCTGACTCTAAGACGTAAGACACGAATTTACACGAATTAGCTCGAATTAGCTCGAATGACCAAAAGTGTATCCAAATGACTTTTATAGAATAAAGTCTGAGTAACTACTCAGAACATTGATCATTGAACATTGTACTTTGAGTTTTTATATTTATTTTTAGTTTCTTTTTCAATAAATTAAAATAAAAGTTTATTATGGAAACTATAACAATATCTTTGAATGAATATAAACGGCTTAAAGAAGAAGCAAATATGTTTAATGATAAAGAATTTATGAAGAAAGTAAATAAATTAATTGATTTGGTATTTCAAGAAAAATACGGATTATATCTTGGTAATAACACAGAAGATTTGGCAACT
>JAPLFI010000004.1 GCA_026390755.1 Ignavibacteriota bacterium | reverse complement strand
GTTTGTGTTCCCCCAACAGACTTGACATTATCAATTAGTTTTAGTATTTTTGTATATGTTTATTAAACGAATTGATAAAAAGGATAGAAACGGCAAGCGAAAATATATTTATTATCGCCTCTGCGAAAGCTATCGCATCGGGGATCAGTCCCGCCAGAGAACAGTATTGTCTTTAGGAAAGCTTGATGAATTAACTTCTGCCGAACAGCATAAACAGCTCTCGGACAGAATAGAAGCATTGATTTCGGGACAAGCTGAATTGTTTTACGAAGCAGGCTCTAATACTGTTGAACTTTTAGCGCAAAAGTTTTACGCTCAATTATGCGAGAATAAAAAAGTAGAACAGAAATCAATACAGCCTTATGAGAATGATTTTTCAGACGATGAGACTCTTGTAAAGCTAAGCACACTTTCTCACGAGCAAGCGCATGAAATAGGAGCCGAATGGCTTTGTCTTCAAGCGATTCAGCAACTTGACATACACAGGTTCTTTGTTAATCAGGGATGGAATGAAAAACAGGTTAACACAGCACTAACTCACATCATCTCTAAGGCTGTTTATCCGGCTTCAGAGCATAAAACAGCTCAATGGATAAAAGACAATTCGGCTGTAAAAGAATTGCTTTTCGGGTCACCTGTATCTATCAGCCGACATCAGTTATATAAGTCGGGCATAAAACTTTATCAATGCAAAGAAACCTTAGAAACACACTTATCACACAAGACCAACGAACTTTTTGACATTGAAGATACAATAATACTTTACGACCTGACCAACACATACTTTGAGGGACGTAAGACAAAAAGTGAAAAAGCTAAGTTTGGACCCAGTAAAGAAAAACGCAGTGATGCCAGATTATTAGCTTTAGCTTTGATTTGCAATCAACAGGGTTTTGTAAAATATAGTAAGATATATTCCGGTAATATTTCCGATCCTTCAACACTCTGCGAAACCATTGATGAGTTAACGATTAAAACATCAGTGCAATCCCGCAAGCCAATGGTGGTAATAGATGCCGGTATTTCCACCAAAGAGAACCTTCTGAAAATCAAAGAAAGAGGATACGACTATTTGTGCGTAACACGCTCTAAACTGAAAGACTATATCGTATCTCAGAGCAGTAAAGGATTGATAGAGGTTTTTGATAAGCGGGGACAAAAAATAGAAATACAACACGTTGAAAAAGAAGGAGAGAGTGATAAATTTTTGTATGTGCGCAGTCATGCTAAGGCAAAAAAAGAAGCACAAATGGGTGCCTATTTCTCACAACATTATGAAGAAGAACTTCAAAATATGGAAAGCTCCCTGCACAAAAAAGGAGGCACAAAGAAGATAGAAAAAGTTTACGAACGCTTAGGACGTATAAAAGAACGATATCCATCTGCAAACAAGCACTATCATGTAGAAATAAACAGCGACGGAAAATTTGCAACAGCAATTAAATGGACTCGACTTGAAACAACACCCAAACCCACTGATGGTGTCTATTTTCTGAGGACATCAAATACCAGCTTGTCAGAAAAAGATATATGGAATATATATAACACTTTAACACAGATAGAAGCAACTTTTCGTATTCTTAAAACTGATTTACATTTACGTCCGGTTTTCCATATTTTAGACGAACATGCCGATGCCCATATTCATCTTGGCATTGTTGCATATATGGTTGTATCTGCTATTCGTTACCAGTTGAAAAAAAACAATATTCATCACGATTGGCAGAATATCGTACGAATTATGAATACGCAAAAAATGATTGTTTCGACTGTGAAAGACGACGGAGACCAGTTTTTAATGATCAAGAAATGTACCAAGCCAATACCGGAAGTTTTAGAAATATATCAGGCAATGAATTATAAACAGACACCTTTCAGGATGAAAAAATATGTGTTACCCCAACGAACAAAGCTGAGGCGCTAACTTATTGAATAACATAAGGTTATTTTTTATGGTGCGCAAGTTGGGTTAATAAAACGCATTGTAAACAAAGACTCCTATAAAAAAAAGGGGGCTGACCAGTCTTGTCAGCCCCCCTAAAGGAGATATTTATGGTTTTTGTTCGTGTTTAGTTTGTTGTGTACAGTAAACTTATGGTTATCGGCGCAGTGTAAGCTCCTGATGCCTGGCTCGATGATGGTGTAACTTTTCCGCCGAGATAAACTTCCATCGTACCGTTTGAGCCGAAGGATACGTTCTGAACTACTGCAGGATTGAAAGCATTCATAGTTGTTCCTGTGTTTATGTATCCCGCATCTGTAGTCGAAAATGTTATTGGCATTAAGTTCGATCCGCTTGAAAGATTTGACGGAAGCGTGAATGTTATTGCAATTTGTCTGCTCTTTTCACCTGCCAGCGTAAACTTACCTGAATTGGTGGCCGCTTTATCAACTGTTTTGGCTACACCCGGAACGATGTCTGTACCGAAATCAAGGTCTCTTTTTGCAGTAACCGATATATGTGTGATTACCGTGCCCTTGGCATTAATGTTTTCTGTTTCTGCTACTTGTTGTGAAAATACGTCTTGTGTTAAGACTAAGACGACGAGTGTTACGATTGCTAAGACTAATTTTTTCATTTTTTGTTACCTTTCTATTTTTGTTTTTAATTTGTTTTTAATTTTTTGTTTATTGCTTTTACCTTATTCTATTGCAATTCCCGTGCCAAACCAAATCTGGGAAAATTCAACGTATTCCCCCTTTTTCATTTCCAAACCAAACAGCACTCATAGTGTTTATACTATGTTTACAGTGAGGATATTATAGTATTCGTATATCGAAAATCCGCGTATCTGTGGTTTTTCTGTTCTAAAAACACGGAGGAGTGTAATGATAATAGCGCCAATGATATAATTGTTCCGAAACCACGAAGGGGTTTTATATTAATAGAAAGCATTGTAAACAAAGCCCATATATAAAAAAAAGGGGCTGACCAGTCTTGTCAGCCCCCCTAAAGGAGATATTTAAGGTTTTTGTCGTGTTTAGTTTGTTGTGTAGAGTAAACTTATGGTTACCGGCGCAGTGTAAACTCCTGATGCCTGGCTTGATGATGGTGTAACTTTTCCGCCGAGATAAACTTCCATCGTACCGGTTGAGCTGAATGATGCGTTCTGAACTACTGCAGGATTGAAAGCCGTCATTGGTGAAACTGAATTTTGATAACCTGCGTCGGTTGTCGTGAAAGTAATCGGCATTAAGTTCGTTCCGCTTGATAGATTAGACGGAAGCGTGAATGTTATTGCAATCTGTCTGCTCTTTTCGCCTGCCAGCGTAAACTTACCTGAATTCGTGGCTGCTTTATCAACTGTTTTGGCTACACCCGGAACGATGTCTGTACCAAAATCAAGGTCTCTATGAGCAGTAACCGAAATATGTGTTATTACTGTACCCTTGGCATTAATGTTTTCTGTTTCTGCTACTTGCTGTGAAAATACGTCTTGTGTTAAGACTAAGACGACGAGAGTTACGATTGCTAAGACTAATTTTTTCATTTTTTGTTACCTTTCTATTTTTGTTTTTAATTTGTTTTTAATTTTTTGTT
>JAPLFI010000007.1 GCA_026390755.1 Ignavibacteriota bacterium | reverse complement strand
GTTGTTTCATATGGATATTGTTAAGGAAAATATTGTAATAATCACCGGGGGTTCAGGATTATTGGGGAAGGCTTTTTCCCATGCATGTGCAGATGCCGGATACTCCGTTGTAATAGCAGATATTAACGATGAGATCGGTACAAAAATCGCGAGCGAAATTGCGGAAACAACACGGAATACAAATATCAGTTACCACCATTGTGATATCACGAATAGTACAGACGTGAAAGAATTAATTGATTATTGCAAAGAGGAATATGGCACTATTTCTGCATTAGTCAATAATGCGTATCCACGAAACAAGAATTATGGCAGAATCTTTGAGGAAGTAACCTATGAAGATTTTTGTGAAAATGTGTGTATGCATATGGGGGGATATTTCAATATCACAAAATGGGTAGCCCGGGAAATGATGGCCCAGAAATCGGGAAATATCATTAACCTGGCATCGATATACGGTTTTGCAGCGCCACGGTTTGAAATATATAATGGGACATCCATGACCATGCCCATTGAATATGCAGCAATTAAAGGTGGGCTCATAAATTTCACGAAATATCTCGCTTCGTACCTCGGTAAGTACAATATCCGTGTGAATGCAATCTCTCCGGGGGGTATCGAAGATCGCCAGCCCGCATCATTTATAAAAGAATATTCATCAAATGTCTTTTTAGGTGAGCGGATGGCCCGATCAGATGATATTACTGGCGTTCTGTTATTTTTACTGAGTGATCAATCCCGATATATCACAGGACAAAATATCATTGTTGACGGGGGCTGGACATTATAAGTATTATTCCTCGTGATAAAAGAATTAAAATCGGAGACAGATTTATTGGAAGCGGCGAACCGGTATTCATTATCGCAGAAGCCGGAGTCAATCATAATGGAGATGTAAACCTCGCAAAGAGGCTTATTGATGTAGCTTTAGATGCAGGGGCAGACGCAGTAAAGTTTCAGACATTTCATGCGGATAACCTTGTTACCTGCACTGCTGAAAAAGCCGGATATCAAAAAAATACAACTCTTTCAGATGAATCCCAACACGAGATGTTGAAAAAACTAGAGCTCTCTGATAACGTTTTTTTTAAACTTGCAAAATATGCAAAAAAACGGAAAATACTATTTTTATCAACCCCCTTTGATGAGGAAAGCGTTGATCTCCTCGATCGGATTGATGTACCAGCATTTAAAATCCCATCCGGTGAAATTACAAACTTTCCTCTCCTAAAAAAAATAGCAGAGAAAAAGAAGACGATTATTCTGTCCACAGGAATGGCTACATTGGGAGAGGTCGAAGATGCATTTCATTATCTGAAAAAATGTGGTGCTGAATATATTATCCTTCTTCACTGCACCACAAGTTATCCAGCATCCATTAATTCCGTCAACCTGCGTGCGATGGAAACATTGCGCTGTGCATTTCAGGTACCGGTTGGTTATTCAGATCATACTGAGGGAATAACAATTTCTATTGGAGCCGTAGCCATGGGTGCATGTGTTTTAGAAAAACATTTCACGTTGGATAGAACACTTCCAGGTC
>JAPLFI010000381.1 GCA_026390755.1 Ignavibacteriota bacterium | reverse complement strand
TGTCGATTGAGAGAAACCGACACTTTTAAGGAATGAATAGTTTGTTCCTGCGTCGGTTGATTTATAAATCAATACGGAGTCTATGCCTGTACCGTCAGAAGTAGTCCAGTTAATGTTTTTGGTAGTACCGCTTCTGAATATATTACTGCCGAGAGGATACAGCATTGTGAGTGACGGAACAGTACTGTCACCTATAATAAGCTCAAACTGTCTCGCAGTGGCGGAGGTGTTATAATATTTATATTCTGAAATGGTTTTCAGATTAATCCTTTGACCTGTTGATAAATCGGTGAGATATTTTCCGAGAGACGAGGGAATTCTGTCTTTCAGGAATGTTAATTTAACCGAGTCATTTAACACATTGGTCTTTACAAAGAAGAACCATCGCTTAACAGTATCTGTAACATTTGTATTTTTCTTAATATCCCGCGCAAAGTCACTTCCGGTAATGACACCCCATTCAGGATGAGAGAAATAAGCTGAAATATAATTACCCGGAGCAGGAGGCGGTTCAGGTAAATCAAACCGAGAATCAAATCCTTCAGTGGCGCTATCGGCGACTCCTGCAAAGTTTTCGTTGTCATACACAGTACTGATTTGACTTTTTACCTGCATTAACCAGCGGGTGGTGGTGTCTGCCGATATTGGTTGTGAAATATCATAAAGTTGTAATACTTCAGCAGAACTTAATGCTCTATTGTAAATTCTAACCTCATCAATAATGCCTTTATGAAACATATTAGCTCCACCTCTTCTTCCTATGCTAAGCGGAATATCACTTATTTGTGCCGAGCCAGAACGCGATTGAGAATCTAAACAGATTCCATTAACATATAATTTTAACCATACATTGTCGTAAGTTGTTGTTACCAGATACCATTTTTTTGGTAAATACGGACCTTTAGTAATATAGACATTATTTCCGCCAAAATTTGAAGTGAACTCAAAATTGCCAGATGGATTCTCTGCTGCTCCAGTTCTCATTTCATAACCTCCGAACCAGTCACCTGCATTTATCTTGGAAATTACCCCGTGTTGTTCAACCGGGACACCTGTTTTAAATGTGTCAGCATAAACATAAGCTGATAATGTAAAATTATTTGTTAGCTTCAAACTGTTACTGCTTGTCACTTGTATATAACCGCTCACACCATTAAAATAATAAGCGCTGTTTGGATTCCCAAAACGGTCATTTGTTAACGTTGCATTAAAAACCGTGCCGTGATTGCTATTTCCGCTTGAGTCAGCTGCATTACCGGAAAACGGATAATAAGCAACCAAACCATAAGAAGGAACATTGGCACTCCATGTTGCTCCGTTCAAAGTTCCATTAATATTATTTCCACTCGAATCATAAGTAATGGCGCCTATGCCTTCATTAAAGTGATAGAGAATTCTCGTATTAGCATCTGTTACAAACTGCTGTGCGGGAGGAGTAAAATTCGAACTGTATCTTGCAATATTTGATATTCTTAATTCATCAATAAATGCATCTACACCGGGCAAAGGTTCATCCGTTGCACTTAAACGGTAAAATGTACCTACTTGCTGTATTTGACCTATACTAACAGGGGTACCTTCTGATATTCCATTAATAAAAAGTTTAACCTGACCATTGCTCGCGGCGACAAGAGCAACGTGATACCATCTTAATGTATCTACAACAGTCGAGCTTGTAACAACTTTTGCTGAATTATCCCAAACATAAGTATATAATTTACCTCTATTCGGACCGTTAGTAGCATCTAATAATAATGCATCATTAAAAGCGCCTCCTCCTCTTCTACTAAATATTCTTACACCATTTACATCAACCGGAATTGAATTAAATTTAATCCACATTTCAACAGTAAAATTACTCAAGTTTGTTCCGTCAGGGATATTGACGTAACTGTTAAGTGATCTTTGGAATTTAAGGCAAAAATTCTGAGCATTTGATATATCACTTATTACAAGAAAAAGCCCTAAGATAATCATTAATATATTTTTCATAACGATCCTTTCTAAAATATTTATTTAATAAATTTGCTTTTTTATTTACCTATAACTTATTTCAAAATTACTAATTTCTTAATACTCACAAAATCACCGGATACCATTTTGTAGAAATAGATGCCTGATGAAAGTTTACCGGCGTTGAAGTTTACTTCATAATAACCTGCCTGTTTATCCTGATTGACTAATGTAACAACTTCCTTACCCAGCATGTCATATATCTTTATCGTTACAAAACCGGCAATCGGTAATTGATATTTTATCGTTGTTACAGGATTGAACGGATT
>JAPLFI010000582.1 GCA_026390755.1 Ignavibacteriota bacterium | reverse complement strand
TTCGAGAATGAGCTGTGTAGTCTCATTATGTCCTGTTCCAAAGGACATTTTCGGGTCTATCTGAATTTTGATTCTGTTTTTAAATTTACTTATTTCGTTTTTTTTCCATGACGGATAAACAATGATTTTATCCTTAATAAAAACCGGTTCAATAGTTTTTTCCCATTCGATATTCCAGTTTTTATTTACAAACGCTTTCGAATTAATTCTATCCGGAGGGACAACTCCCGATGCCTTTAATAATTTGATTATTTCAGGGTACAAGATTTCAGGTGTATAGAAAATTAACATATCATCCTGCTCAAGTATAGTATTTATGCCCTGAACATAGAGAAAAGAGCAAATATTATCATAATCCGATTTTGTAAATCTTACTGATATTTCAGTTAATTTTTTCAACCGTATATCAGGCCTTGCGCAGAGCAAATAGTGTTCTTCATCAGCATAGCTATAGTCATAGGACCGACACCTCCCGGCACAGGAGTTATTTTCGAACACTTTTCCAGACAGGAATTAAAATCAACATCTCCTGTAATCCTGTATCCGTTTTTTGCCGAAGCATCTTCAACCCTATTGATACCGACGTCAATAATAACACAGCCTTCTTTAATCATATCAGCTTTCAGGAATTCTGCTTTTCCTATTGCGGCTATGATTATATCAGCGCCGCGTGTAACGTCGGATATATCCCTCGTCGCGCTATGACAGACAGTAACGGTCGAATTAATATCTTTTCTCAGCATCAGTCCTGCAACAGGTTTACCGACAATATTGCTTCTTCCGATAATAACGGCATTTTTACCTTTCGTTTCGACCTTGCTTCTTTTCAGCAATTCGATTATTCCGTAAGGAGTACACGGTAAAAATCCTTTTGTACCTATTGCGAGTCTCCCGACATTTTGCGGATGAAATCCGTCCACATCTTTTACGAAACTGATAGCTTCAATTATTTTCTCTTCGTTAATATGATCAGGGAGGGGAAGCTGAACAAGGATGCCGTGTATATTTTCATCCTCATTGAATGAAATTATCATCGATAGTAATTCAGCTTCGCTTGCCGAAGACGGAAGCATTCTTGTATCGGAATAAAACCCGAGCTCATCGCATGCTTTTCCTTTACTCCTTACATAGACTTTCGAAGCTGGATTTTCACCAACGATAATAAAAGCCAGTCCCGGAATAATACCCTTAGAATCTTTTAGCTCAGCTGTTTCTATTCTAATTTCCTCTTTGATTTCCGCAGATATCTTTTTCCCGTCAATAATCTTATCGCTGTCCATAATCAACTGCTAATATCAGGTTTTCACAAGAATTTCTATTTAATCACAGGACCGTATTCATCCCTGACGAAAGCATCCGTGAATCCGTTACTCTTAGCGGATTTCGTCATATTTTCTGCCTGATCGAGTTCTTTAAATTCGCCGATTAATATCCTGTAAACACCTTCAGGGGTCATAGTAACACTAACCTGCGTATTTAATTTCGACCTCGCGTCACTTGCGAAAGCATCAGCATTAGATTTGTTTACAAAAGCTCCAATCTGAACATGATAAGGACCGGTTTGAAGTTTAGGAACTTTCTTGTAAATTGTATCAACTTGCTTTACTATCGTTGTTCCATAAGTATCTTCGGAACAATTCTCGCCGGAACAACATGCGTAAAACAACACGGGAAATGCGGCAATGAAAAGAAAAGATAAAAACCCGTATTTGAGGTCAGACATAATAACTCCCATTTAAATATGATTATCTTATTAAAAATTCTTTATAAACGCGTCTTTAAATCCGCGTGATTTCACAAAAATCAAATATTCTTCCGCTTTCTTGTTATCGGTAAAACTACCCACCGTAACCAGAAAAAAATTATTATTATCCGTTTTAATTTCAGGATATGTATTTAAAGACTCTTTTACTTTGACAGAAAAATCTTCGGCATGGACTCTATTACTGAAAGCGGCAATCTGTATAAACAGATTCAATTTCACGCGCATTGCTTTTTTCTGTTCTTTTACGAG
>JAPLFI010000218.1 GCA_026390755.1 Ignavibacteriota bacterium | reverse complement strand
TCATTTAAGATGAAATATCAGGCTACACGCGGTCCCCGAAGTTCAAGTTTCACTAATAATGCGCCGGTTTACAGGGTTTACCACGCATATAAAAGTTTCAATCCGGCAAACGTAACTGTGAATCAAATCGGCACTACCGTCCCGGGTACATTCTCGTTAAAGCAGAATTATCCGAATCCGTTCAACCCATCAACTACCATAAGATTCGATTTATCGAAATCAGCACTGGTAACTTTGAAAGTCTATGACCTTACAGGCAGGGAAGTAGCTACGCTGGTTAATGAAAGACTCAATGCAGGAACAACGGAAGTTGCTTTTGATGCAACGGCACTTACGACAGGCGTGTATTTCTATACACTTAACGCTGACGGATACAAAGAAACAAAGAAAATGATGCTCGTGAAATAAAATTGTATTCCGGTTTCAACCGGAAAATGAAATAATAAAACAGGCTGTCCGTTTGCACGGACAGCCTGTTTGTTTTTATAATGCTTCTTATTTATCTTGTTACATACTTAATATTTAATATATTATTTAAACTTACTACATACTACTTACTACTTTTTGCTTCTGCTTCGAATACTGCCATAGCAGTAATATTTACAATATCATCCACGTAATTACCCGGACCAAGCAGATATACCGGATGCCTGATTCCGAGAAGAATCGGTCCGATAGCAACTGCGCCGCCTATGGTATGCAGAAGTTTATATGCAATATTTGCGGATGTAAGTCCCGGGCAAATAAGCAAATTGGCTCTTTCTTTCAGTGCACTGAACGGAAAATACTCGGCAATCATTTCAGGATTCATTGCAGTATCCGCCATCATTTCGCCTTCAATGATTAAATCCGGTCTTAATACTTTCACGATTTCGGTTGCTTTTCTTGCTTTGTCAACGTAAGGATGTTTTGTACTGCCGAAGTTGCTGAATGACAGCATTGCAATCTTTGGTGTTACTCCCAGCTGTTTTACTTTATCAGCCGAAAGAAGCGCTATTTCCGCGAGCTCCTGCGCGTCAGGATTAATATTCACTGTAGCATCGGCAATAAAGATTCTCTCATTTTTGAAAATCAGCATATATAATCCCGCAATATTTCTTACACCGTCATCTTTGCCGATTATCTGCAGAGCGGGTCTAACCGTCTCCGGATAATGCTGTGTTAGTCCTGAAATCAGACCGTCGGCTTCTCTCAATCTTACCATTGTCATACCGAAAATATTAGAAGTCTTTATCAGTCTTTTAGCATCTATAAATGTCACGCCTTTACGCTTTCTGAGATTGTAAAACTCCTCGAGATAGCTTGCGTGTTTATCGGTGTTCTCAGGGTCAATAATTTCGAGTTCGTCCGGATCAATACTCAATCCGAGTTCTTCAATTTTATTACGAATAACAATTTCATTTCCGAGGAGAATGGGTCTTGCGATTCGTTCATCAGTTAATATCTGAGCGGCGCGAAGTATTTTTGATTCTTCGCCTTCCGGGAATACGATACGTTTATTTGCTTTCTGGGCTTTATGAATGAAGAAGCGCATTATTTCGTACGATTTTCCGAGTCTGGCTTCAAGGCTGTCTTTATATGCTTCAAAATCCTGAATAGGATTTTTCGCAACGCCCGAATCCATTGCCGCTTTAGCGACTGCAGGCGCTACCCACAACAGCACGCGCGGGTCGAACGGTTTAGGTATAATATATTCTCTTCCGAATTCAATTCTCTTGCCTCCGTAAACGCGAATAACCGAATCCGGTACATCCTCTTTCGCAAGCTTTGCAAGCGCGAAAGAAGCGGCTATTTTCATTTCATCATTGATTGTTGAAGCGCGGACATCAAGCGCACCGCGGAAAATAAACGGGAAACCGAGAACATTATTAACCTGATTTGGATAATCCGAGCGCCCCGTTGCCATAATAATATCATCACGTACGCTTATCGCATCGTTATAAGTTATTTCCGGGTCAGGGTTTGCCATCGCAAATACAATAGGGTTATCCGCCATCGTCTTAACCATTTCTTTTGTCAGCACTCCTTTTTTCGAAACTCCGCAAAAAACGTCGGTACCTTTCATCACATCTGCAAGTGTTCGTTCCTTAATATCCTGCGCGAAATATTCTTTGTATTTATTCATTCCCTCAGTGCGTCCTTTGTAAACAACACCTTTGGTATCAACAAGAATCAGGTTCTCGCGTTTTACTCCTAACTTTTCATACAGCATCGCGCATGCAATCCCTGCCGCGCCCGCGCCGCTGAATACAACCTTTACACTTTCAATCTTTTTATTAACTACTTCAAGTGCGTTCAGAAGAGCCGCTCCGCTGATAATGGCAGTTCCGTGCTGGTCATCATGAAAAACGGGAATTTCCATAATCTCCTTGAGTTTTTCTTCTATGTAGAAACATTCCGGAGCTTTAATATCTTCAAGGTTAATGCCTCCGAATGTCGGTTCAAGCAATTTTACCGCAAGGATAATTTCATCAGAGTCGTGAGTATTAAGCTCAATGTCAAATACATCAACATCGGCGAATCTTTTAAAAAGAACACCCTTGCCTTCCATCACCGGTTTACCGGCGAGCGCGCCGATATCTCCGAGACCGAGTACTGCCGTACCGTTTGAAACAACTGCAACAAGATTACCCTTTGCAGTGTATTTATATGCATCGTCCGGATTTGCATATATTTCCATGCATGGCTCGGCTACTCCGGGTGTATAAGCGAGCGATAAATCTCTTTGTGTTGCGCATGGTTTTGATGCGATTACTTCGATTTTGCCATGGCGTCCGGAACTGTGATAATCCAGAGCGTCCTGCTTCCTTATCATACTAACTCCTTTTAGGTGTGTTTAAGAAAAATGATTAGTTCATACAAAATTAAGAACTTCTGACGTAAATCAAAAGGCATTCCAAAAAGCATTACGAAACGCATACCAAAGGGCAACCTTTATGACTTAAATTCTGCCTGAAATATTATTATTAATATTTGTAAATTAGCGGGTACTCTAAAAAATTATTTACTTCATATAATCAAATCTTATATTAATGCAAAAATTAGTCCTTTTAGGTGATGAAGCAATCGCGCAAGCGGCTATAGACGCTGGTATTACCGGAATATACGCCTATCCCGGTACGCCTTCCACTGAAATTACAGAATATATTCAGCGCTCGGGCGAGGCGAAGGAAAAAGGCATCCGTTCCTCGTGGTCGGCTAACGAAAAAACAGCGATGGAAGCCGCGCTCGGAATGTCATACGCCGGCAAACGAACGATGGTTTGCATGAAGCACGTTGGTTTAAACGTTGCGGCAGACCCTTTCGTTAACTCTGCCATCACCGGCGCGAACGGCGGAATTATTGTTGTCGCGGCAGATGATCCTTCAATGCACTCGTCTCAGAATGAACAGGACTCGCGTTTCTACGGAAAATTCGCTATGATTCCCGTTCTCGAACCGGTTAACCAGCAGGAAGCTTATGATATGGTTCATTACGGCTTTGATATTTCAGAGAAATACCGTATTCCCGTAATGCTCAGGATTACTACAAGGCTTGCGCATTCGAGAGCAGGCGTTCAGAGGAAGGATTCCAGAAAACAAAACGAACTGAAACTTCCAAAAAACCTGACACAGTTTGTACTTCTTCCGTCTATTGCAAGAAAACAGTACAAGGACTTAATCAGGAATCAGGAAAATTTTAACAACGAATCGGAAACTTCGGGATTTAATGAATATTTTGAAGGACAGGATAAGTCGAGAGGAATAATCACAAGCGGAATCGCTTATAATTACCTGATGGAAAATTATTCTGACAGGATCTGTCCGAACCCTTTACTTAAAATCTGCCAGTATCCTCTTCCCGAAAAGCTTTTGAAAAAAATATCAGAAGAATGTGATGAACTGCTTTTAATCGAAGAAGGTGCTCCTTTCATTGAAGAATCACTTAAAGGAGTCCTCGGTAACTGTCTGAAGGTAAAAGGAAGACTTGACGGAACTGTCCCGCGCGACGGCGAGCTTAATCCGAATATCGTTGCCCGCGCACTTGGCTTTGAAGATACGCGGGGGAGGGATGTTCCCGCGATTGTAGCGGCGAGGCCTCCTTCACTTTGTGCGGGATGTCCGCATATAGATTCTTATCTTGGCCTCAATTCAGTGCTGGAAGAATTTACACCGGGACGGGTATTCGCCGATATCGGTTGTTATACACTCGGAGCTCTTCCTCCGTATAATTCCGTTAACTCCTGCGTTGATATGGGAGCTTCAATCACCATGGCGAAAGGAGCGTCAGATGCCGGTCTAAAGCCTGCCGTTGCCGTAATAGGCGATTCAACATTTACGCATTCAGGTATCACGGGACTTCTTGACGCAGTTAACGACAAGACACCTATAACAGTTTTCATTCTCGATAATGCGACAACAGGCATGACAGGCGGACAAAAATCTGCGGCTAACGGGAGGATTGAACATATTTGTATAGGTCTTGGTGTTGAAAAGGAACATCTTCATGTTATTAATCCGATGAGAAAATATCACGGGGAAAATATAAAAATTATACAGGAAGAGCTGAACTATGACGGTGTTTCGGTTATAATACCGCGCCGTGAATGCATACAGACAATCGGCAAGAATAAAAAAGAAGATAAACTAAAGAAGGGAGAATAAGATAATGAAAAAAGATATAATACTTGCCGGAGTAGGCGGACAGGGAATCCTTTCCATTGCCTCTGTGATTGGAGTAGCGGCAGTGAATCTTGGTTTACATTTAAAACAGGCTGAAGTTCACGGAATGAGCCAGCGCGGCGGCGATGTGCAGTCTCACCTGCGCCTGTCCGATAAAGAAATTGCTTCCGACCTTATTCCTTACGGCAAAGCCGACATGATTATCTCGGTTGAACCTATGGAAGTACTCAGATATCTGCCGATGATTTCTCCCGAAGGCTGGATAATAACAAGCATTAAACCTTTTATTAATATATCGAATTATCCGCCGTTGGAGAAAATCATGTCGGAAATTGAGGCATTTGAAAATCACGTAGCTCTCGATGCGGATAAAATCGCTAAAGAATCGGGTTCACTCCGCGCGGCTAATGATATTGATTACGGAAATTTTGAAGAAGCAATAAAATTTGTTTTCGGAAGTAAAGGCGATGATATTGTAAATATAAACCTGAAAGCTATGAAAGCAGGAAGGGATTTTGCGGAAACACATTCACACGCGAAATTGAAATAAGAATTACCTTTAAATTTTTCATAATTTAAAAAGGGGGATGTTTTTTTCCGGACCCCCTTTTTTTATTTGAAACAATATAATAAATTGCTTTGTTTAGATTTAAATATTCATAAACTTTAAAAAACCGGTTATGAAAAAATTATCAGGTGATGTTTATTATCCGTCAGAGGATATTCTTAATAATGCAATTGTTAAGGACTGGAATGAGATGGATAAATTTGCTTCTGAAAATCTTGAAGGTTTCTGGGCAAAAGAAGCTGAAGAACTCGAGTGGTTTGAAAAATGGGATAAAGTACTTGATGATACGAAGAAACCTTTTTACAAATGGTTTACGGGAGCAAAGACCAACATTGCTTATAACTGCCTTGACGTGCACCTTAAAACTTACAGGAAAAACAAAGTTGCATTAATCTGGGAAGGTGAGAAAGGCGAATCGAGAATCTTTTCATATTTTGCTCTTCACCGTGAAGTCTCGCGTTTCGCCAATGTGCTTAAAAGTCTGGGAGTTCAGAAAGGCGACCGCGTTACTTTGTATATGGGAAGAATTCCGGAGCTTGCCATGGGAATGCTTGCCTGCGCGAGAATCGGAGCTGTGCACTCGGTGGTTTACGGCGGATTTTCAGTTGAATCCCTTCACGAAAGACTTGAAGACAGCCATTCAAAAGTTTTAATCGTATGCGACGGAGCTTATCAGCGCGGAAAAATTATTCCTCTTAAAGCTATTGCAGATGAAGCTCTTCAGCGCGCGGCGAGCGTTGAAAGTGTGCTTGTGGTGAAGCGGACCGGGGAGCCGGTTAATATGGAGTTCGGACGCGACATCTGGTATCATGAACTTGTGAACCTGCCGATAATAAATTCCAAGAATGATATTGAAAAGGTTGACGCCGAAGACCCGCTTTTCATGCTGTATACATCGGGTACTACAGGTAAACCGAAAGCCATACTTCATACACACGGCGGATATATGGTCGGCACATACTCTACATTCAAATATGTATTTGATATAAATGATGAAGACCGTTACTGGTGCGCGGCAGACCCGGGCTGGGTTACAGGACACAGTTATATAGTTTACGGACCCCTGCTTAACGGCGCTACATCAATGATGTATGAAGGTGCGCCCAATTATCCTTTCCCGAACAGATGGTGGCAGATAATAGAAAAATACGGCATAACAATTTTATACACGGCGCCTACTGCTATTCGGGGGTTAATGCGTTTTGGCGAGGCATGGCCGAACAGACATGATTTATCTTCGCTGAGAATACTCGGCTCGGTAGGGGAACCGATTAATCCCGAAGCATGGCGATGGTATCACCGTGTAATAGGGAAGAACAATTGCCCGATAATGGATACGTGGTGGCAGACCGAGACGGGTTCTTTCATGATAACTCCGATGCCATGTATGCCGTTAAAGCCCGGCTCGGGTACGAAACCCTTCCCCGGACTTAAAATGGATATACTCGATGAAGCCGGAAATCCCGTGAAAGATAATGAAGAAGGTTTCCTTGTGATTAAGACTCCATGGCCGGCTATGATGCGCACAATTTATAAAGACCCTGATAAGTATATTGAAAAATACTGGAGCAAGTATGACGGCATGTATCTTACCGGTGACTCGGCAAAGCGTGATGAAGACGGATATTACTGGATAATAGGGCGTACAGACGATGTGCTGAAAGTATCCGGCTACAGGCTTGGAACAGCGGAAATCGAAAGTGCGCTTGTAAGCCATCCTGCAGTAGCAGAAGCCGCGGCAATCGGTTTGCCGCATGAACTGAAGGGTAACGCAATACATACATTCGTTATTTTAAAATCCGGATTTGAAAAATCAGAGAAACTCAGAGAAGATTTGATATATCATGTCGGGCATGAAGTAGGTCCGATTGCCAAACCCGAATCGGTTGAATTTGTTGATGTGCTTCCGAAAACAAGAAGCGGTAAAATTATGCGTCGTGTACTGAAAGCACGTGCGCTGGGTGAAGACCCGGGGAATATATCAACACTTGAAGAGTAAAAATTAATACTTATATATAAAAGAAAAACCCATTCCCCGTAACCGGAGAATGGGTTTTGTATAAATATTCAAAGTTATTTAAAACGAACCGTTTTACAATCGAATATTAGTACCTGTTACCGCCGCCGCTTCTGTTGCCGCCGCCGTATCCGCCGCCGCCGCCTCTGCTGTTACCGCCGCCGCCGTATCCGCCGCCGCCTCTGCTGTTGCTTCTGTTCCTGCTTCCGCCTTCGGTTTTAGGTTTTGCGACGTTTACTATGAGCGGTCTGCCGTTGAATAACTGACCGTCAAGGCTCTTGATAGCTTTTTCAGCTTCTTCTGTTGAGGGCATTTCTATAAAGCCGAATCCCTTCAGCATTTTAGTGTAATTATCTCTGATAAGATTTACACTTTCAACTGTACCGAATTCATCGAATACTGCTTTTACTTCTTCATCGGTGGATTCTCTTGCAATGTTTCCAACATAAATGTTCATTTAATTTTCTCCTGTCCTTCATCGGACGTTTTTTAACCGGCGCCAAACAGGCGCTGGCATTTTTAATAAAATGTGATATTAAGATAATTCGTATTATCTAATGCAGACCAGTAAATCCCCGGAAGAAAATATGTCAAATGAAGTTGAAAACTGAAGAAAACCAGAAATTACATTCAATGAAATAAAACTTTCTCAATAATAAAAAACGGGAAGCATACTTGCGAGTGCACGATTATGCTTTCTATCGTGAACAAGATAAACAAAAGAATAACCAATAGCAACTGATTAATTCGATAGAGGAATGTTAATTCCGGCATGTTTTAAGCCGAAGGTATTCGTCCCGCTGGTCATTCACATTTTAAAAGTCAATTTTTATTGTATATTTGATCAGAATCGTTTGGAATTCTTAAAAGAGCGGAGTACATAAAATATTAAGTTTTAATAGTATCAAAACTATGCAATCTGCAGCAAACCTTTAAAATTGTTTAGATTTTG
>JAPLFI010000182.1 GCA_026390755.1 Ignavibacteriota bacterium | reverse complement strand
AACCGGTGAATCTTACTTATCGGTTAATATTGAATTCGCGGACGAAACAAAGGCGAATTTCAACGTATTTAAAAACAAGTCCGACAATCCGAACGCTCCGCAGTTCAAATTTTGGAAAAAGGATGATTCTGCTCCTGCATCAGGCGGAGGAAATTTCAGTAATGTACCGCCGGACTGGGCTGGAAATGCAAGTCATGAACCTTTAAGCCCGGATGATGTTCTCGGAACTCCGGACAGTTCGGATGATGATTTGCCATTCTGATTTTTGGGGGCGGTTTCATTTAAAAAGCGGTGCTGTAGGACACCGCCAATTAAAGCATTATACCATTCCAAACATTCTAACCTGTAAATACGAATTAGGCTGTGGAAAGCCCTTAAAGACATCCAGCGCGGCTTCATAAAGAATTCTGTCGTCATTTGAGTGATGATCCAAATGTAAATCTCCTGATGCGTATCTAAGATTGTCATACCTCAGTACAAAGTATAAGTATCCTGCAACGAGTTTCTTATCTCGAAGCTTCCTACACAAATATTCAGCTATTTTTCTGATTTCATTCTTAACTTCAGATAGCTCATAAATAGTATTAGTAAGAAGAGTATGACCGTTATTTAACGATTTCTCGTGTTCTATTCTATTAAATATCATATACAATTTCAGATAAAGCAATTCTTAAATTATCATAAGGGGGGTTCTATAAATTAACGACTATATAATTAAAGCGATTGTATGTATATTTGATAGAAAAATAACATAAAAAAAAGGAATTAAAACTGAGAATGCAAAAATACAAATCACAAGGAAAAAAAGGGTTTTTTGACGAAGAATTAAGTATGGAACTATTGTCCGAAATCGGCAATCCAATAGAAGCGATAAGTAAAGTATTAGATTTTGAGATGTTTCGGGCAACATTAGAAGGAAAGTTACTCAACACGAAAAAAAAGAATAATGCCGGTGCAAGACCGTACGATGTAATAATGATGTTCAAAATAATGATATTGCAACGATATTGTGGTCTTAGCGATAAGCAAATAGAGTATCAGATTATAGACAGAACTAGTTTTAAGAAGTTTTTGGGATTGGAAAGCGGAGACAAAGTACCGAATAAAAAAACAGTATGGGCATTTAGAGAACATCTAACAAAAGTCGGCTTAGTGGAAGAATTGTTTGAACAATTCAGGAAATTTTTGGAATCACGTGGCTTGATATTTAATGAAGGGCAATTGATTGATGCCAGCTTTACAGAATGCAAAAATCAAGACAGGTCATGGCGATGAGCTATGGAATGATAAACCGAACAAAAAGCGACATAAAGATATAATAGCAAGGTGGACAAAAAAGAATGGAGAAATATTTTACGGTTATAAAGATCATTTAAAGGCAGATACGAAAAGTAAATTTATCAACAAATATACAGTAACTGATGCTTCAGTTCACGATTCACAGCCATTAGATGTTTTACTCGATACGAGCGATGAAGGACAGGGTTTACATGCCGATAGCGCATATACCGGAGAAAAACAAGAAAAAACAATTGCAAAATACAAGATGATAAACAATGTAAATGAAAAAGGATACAGAAATAAACCGTTAACAAAAGAACAAAAAGCAAGCAATCGCCAGAAATCAAAAACTAGAGCAAGAGTAGAACATGTATTTGGATTTATGGAGCAAAGTATGAAAGGACTGTTCATCAGGTCAGTTGGAATTGTAAGAGCGAGAGGAATTATCGGATTAATTAATTTGACTTACAACATATTCAGGTATGAACAAGTAATGAGGTTAGCATAGAAATAAGATAAAAAATAAATATGAACATGGTTTAAAAAGTTACAGATCACTTTGTTTCGTGTCCGATTTTGAGCAAAAATCAAAAAAAAGTTTCTTTGAATATGCCTTTTTGTAGGCTTATATATATTTAAGAACAGAAAACAAAAATAATATAGGATTATTTAAAAAAGTATTGATATTTCAATAAATTATTTGTAGTTTATTTTAATTTTCTGATTAATATCGGGTGGGGGAGCTATATTTTTCAGAGAGGTAGTTAGAGTAAATGAATTTTTAGAACCCCCCATAAATAAAAAGGGCGGAATGTCACGACTTTTAAGATGTTTAGGGATTAATTATTTTTTGTTTAAATGTTTTACTTGAATATCCTTAATAATATCCTTATTTTGTACTAAATAAAATAGAATGATAAAAATCGTACATCACATTCTAGATACAACTTTTAGAAAAAGTAGATATAATTGTCCCTCTGATATTACCAAACAAGTATTTGATGAAATACATAATAATTATTTAAAAGAGTACTACATTGAAGCCAAAACTAAACCCGGTGTATTAAATAGAAAAATCGGGAGAGAAATTAAAAAATATTGGGATTTAGAAAATAACGGTAACAAGAAAATAAGTGGGCACCCACTAATTAAATCTTACTTCAAGCACTCAAATAAAAAACATTAATAATTTATAATATAAACATGAAAAAATTATTGTTGGTTACCTTTATAATCTTACTTCAAAGCTATGGTATATTATTCGGCCAAACTGAAAGTGCAACGGGTAATATAAAAGGTACTTTAACTTGGCAATACAATAAATATGTAGGAACAAAACCAGATGTTGATGCACTGGTTTATGTTATCAAAGAATTCCAAGAAGATATTAGACAGTATAAGACCAGGGCTAACGGTTATGGCAATTATGAAATCAACGACATTCCAGTTGGTAATTATTTTGTGGTATTAATTTCTTTTAATACAACACAAAACCCAAAAGAAGGTATATATTGGGGAAAACTTGGTGCATCACTATCAGACAAACAGAAAGAGCACTTAAGAAATATGGGATTGGGTGATTGGAAATATAAAATAATTGAAATTAAAATAAAGGAAAATAAAACGGTGGATGTAAGTCATGACTTTGGAAATACTTATTATTAGTTTTTTCTGATTCAAACAAAATATTATATTGACAATTTTGAAAAGGCGGGTCATCCCGTCTTTTTGTAATATATAAATATCGTCTACTTAAAATTCATCAGGGACAAATTCACGTAAACCTTTCATCAAATTAATCATAATCACTTCATACTTCGGACCGAAACAGGGAAGTGAAATAAGCTGAGGGCATATTTGTTTTGCTTCCCACTGAGACATGCCTGTTTCAATTCCGAAAGCTCTGGCTTCATAACTAGCCGTCATAACTATTTTTTCCGCTTAAAAACTGACCACTTTTCCGCCTGAAAACTGACCACCTAATTTTCAAAAAAAGCTAAAATATTCCTCTTTATTACAAGTGAATAATTCTCTTAATTCTCTTTAACATAAAAAGGAGAGAAAAGTGATCAGCATGGATGATTGGACAACAATAAAAAATCTCAAAGCAAAGAATCCGGATATGAGCCTGCCTGTCTGCAACAGGCAGACGCGAGATAGCAAAGCATGTTCATGTAAGCCACAACACAGTAAAAAAAGCTCTTGAGGGTAAAAGCCCGCCTAAGTATGAAAAGAAACCAAAGGAAAATCATAACAAGGAATCTCCAAAATAGTTATTTTAAATATTTATCCAAAATAAAACCATTTATTTTATAGCAAAGCAATCGCTTTCCGTTTTAAGTCATTCGTTGTATGGATATATTGTGCAGTTGTCGTTATGCTCCCATGGCCCGCGAGCTCTTTTACCGTGTTTATGTCAGTCCCGGAGTTTATTAGGTTTGATATAAAAGAATGCCGGAGTGAATGAAACGTCATTTTCGAATCAAATCCTTTCTTCTTTAATATCCTGCGAAAATATTTCGTTACATGGTCACTGCTTATTTTTCTTTCATTGTAGCGGAATACATATGTTTTATTATTTATTACTTGTTCCCTGTAAAACTTTTCCCTTAGCATTTCTGTTAAAGCTTCATTTATTGGTACTGTTCTGTTCTTTTTTGATTTTGTATGAAAGCTGTCCGTATTGTTTATCTTTACAAGCATATTTTTTATATCTATATTTTCCCATGTTTGATTAGTTATCTCGTTTCTCCTGGAGCCGGTCATGTATCCGTATATTATTATTTCTTTCATAACCGGTAATGTTGCAGCTTCTATGATTATTTTTATATCTTCACGCGTAATCGGTATTCTACTTTTTTCCGGTATTTTTTTAAACTTAAATTTTTTATACCAGTCTGAATAAACGTAATTGCTTTCACGCGCCCTGTGAATGAATGCTTTTAGATGCCTAAGATGAATGTTTATGCTTGTATCTTTTATTGTTTTTTCCTTTTCGTTAATATACCTTGTTACATCCTCAATATTTATCTGATGCATATATTTATTCCCAATAAATGCATGAAAGCTTTTTAATACGCTTAAATAAGTCCTATAAGTGTCGTATTCAATAGAATGCTTTACACTCTTAAGGAAAAATTGAATGTAATCATTCAGATATGCCTTTTTCCTTTCCTGAAACTCGTTCCCTTCGTTTACAAATCTCCGGAGGACCGCCAGTGCCTGAGCTTTTAATTTACACCTGGTTGAACGGAAATGCCGTTTTCTCGTATCATCTTCCCAACAGATGTAATAAATGCCGTCTCTATTACTTAAGAATGCCATAATTTTTTTCTCCCATTTTTAAAAGTCTTTACATTTTCCTTTACCCTTAATTTACGTGTTTGTTAAAACATGTGTTTGTAAACATATTTTTGTAAAAAGAATTTGAACCTTCTTACATCGTTGTAAAAAAGTGCTCAAATTTTGCTTATTTTGAGCTAGCGAGGGGACTTGAACCCCTGACCTGCTGATTACGAATCAGCTGCTCTACCAACTGAGCTACACTAGCTTATTCAAATTATGTTCCGGCTGTAAAGTCGTCGTTGTAAGTTATCTGCTCTTTTGTAAGTTTATCAATTTTCAAACCCATCGTAGTTAATTTCACACCTGCTATCTCCTGATCCATTTCATCGGGCAGTTTATGAACTCCGAGTGAATATTTTTTCCCGGTTTTATGCATTTTGACCAATGCCAGCTGTGCATTCAGCTGATTTGCAAAACTCATATCCATAACTTCCGACGGATGACCTTCGGCGGCGGATAAATTAACGAGCCGTCCCTGAGCGAGTATATAAATTTTTCTGCCGTTCTTTAATGTATATTCTTCGCAGTTAGGTCTTATTGTTCTTTTCGATTTTGTAATTTTCTCAAGTTCACCGAGATTAATTTCACAATCATAATGACCTGTATTGCAAATTATTGCACCTTCTTTCATCGAATTAAAATGTCTCCCGACTATTACATCTTTCACGCCGGTAGCAGTTACGAATATATCACCGATTTTCGCGGCATCGTCCATTTTCATAACTTTATGCCCTTCGAGTGTGGCTTTCAATGCGGCAGTTGGTTTAACTTCTGCTGCGACAGTATTCGCGCCCATTCCTTTTGCTCTGTTCGCAACGCCGCTTCCGCAATGTCCGTAACCTGCGACTACGAAATTTTTCCCCGCAAGCAACACTGAAGTTGCCCTGAGAATACCGTCAAGTGTGGATTGCCCCGTACCATAAACGTTATCAAAATCCCATTTCGTTATCATATCATTCACTGCGAAGACGGGATATTTCAGCGCACCTTTTTCCGCCATTTTTCTAAGGCGATGAACTCCCGTTGTAGTTTCTTCGGTACCGCCGATAATTTCCGGTATTAAATTTTCATATTTATTGTGAACCGTAAAAATCAAATCGGCGCCGTCGTCCAGAGTTAACTGAGGTTTGAAGTCCAGCGTTCTGTCAATACACCAGTAAAATTCTTTAGTGTTCATTCCGTGCCATGCGTATATTGAAACTCCTTCTGCGGCTAATGCCGCGGCAACGTCATCCTGTGTTGACAACGGATTACATCCGCTCCATGATACCTGCGCGCCCGCATCTATGAATGTCCTGATTAAAACGGCAGTTTCCTTAGTTACGTGAAGGCATCCCGCAAGTTTATATCCCTTAAACGGTTTTGTTATTTTGTATTTTGCCCTTAACGCCGCAAGAACAGGCATCCTTGATTCTGCCCATTCAATCTTCATTTTTCCCTGCTTGGCAAGGCTTATATCTTTCACTTTGAAATTTCCAGTAGCCAAATTTTCTCCTTATTTATGAAATGTTAAATTATATAATTATACAATATTTAAACGTTATAAAAAATTAAAATATTAATCACCTTTTTCGGCATTACGTTTTTAATGATAATCCGATATCATCAAGCTGCTGACGGGATACATGCGACGGACAACTATCCATGAGTGAAGCGGCGCTGACGGTTTTAGGGAAAGCGATTACATCGCGGATTGACTTAGTTCCGCATAAAGTCGCAATAATTCTGTCAAATCCGAATGCTACGCCACCGTGCGGAGGAGCTCCGTATCTGAATGCCTCAAGAATAAAACCGAACTTTTCAATAGCTTCTTCATCAGTAAGCCCGATAATGTTAAACACTTTCTTCTGTGTATCTGAATTGTGAATCCGAATACTTCCGCTGCCGATTTCACTGCCGTTGAGTACTAAATCGTAGCAATTAGCCCTTATGCTTTCAATTTCTTCCCTGTTATTGCTGTCAAGATATTTCATGAATTCATCTTTCGGAGATGTAAACACGTGATGTTCTCCCGCAAATCTTTGTTCTTCTTCATCATATTTGAACAGCGGAAAATCAGTAATCCAAGTGAAAGAATAAGCATTAGCGTCCAAAAGATTAAAATCTTCGGCAATTTTTACACGAAGCTGTCCCAGCCCAGCAAGAACTTTCGATTTATTACCCGATAAAACAAAAATTGTATCTTTGGGTATGATGTTAAAATCTGATTTAATGTTATTGATTACTTCTTCATTCAGAAATTTCAGTAAAGAAGACTGCAGTTGTCCGTTTTCGTCCGCTTTTATTACAGCAAGCCCGGAAAAACCCGATTTCTTAACGAATTCCGTGTAATTATCAACAATCTTCCGGGTTATTTCAATTTTTGAATTCTTTGCATCGGCGCTGTTAATTTTTATCCCGGCAACTATACCGCCGGATTCAATCGCTTCCGAAAAAACTTTGAAATCCGTGCTTTTAACACAATCGGTAATATCTCTTATTTTCATTAACCCGCTTATACGCATATCCGGTTTATCAGAGCCGTATATTGAGACAGCATCATCGTAACAAATACGATTAAAAGGTGTTTTAAGCTCAACGCCGAGTACGTCTTTCCAAATCCTGCTGTAGAGACCTTCCGAAATATTGAAAATATCTTCCTGCTCCACAAAACTCATTTCAATATCAATCTGCGTGAATTCAGGCTGTCTGTCAGCCCGCAGGTCTTCGTCCCGGAAACACTTGCAAATTTGAACATATTTATCTAAACCTGATACCATTAATATCTGTTTATACGTCTGCGGAGACTGCGGAAGCGCATAAAATTTTCCTTTATGCACACGCGATGGTACGAGGTAGTCCCGCGCCCCTTCGGGAGTTGACTTCATTAATACAGGCGTCTCCACTTCCGCAAAACCATGCACTGCAAAATATTCATGTACAATCTGATAAACCTTGTTTCGCAGAATAATATTATCCATCACTTTTTTTCTTCTGAGGTCAAGATATCTGTACTGAAGTCTCAGCTCCTCCGCTGCTTTAACGTCTTCCTCAATAACGAACGGCGTTACAAGTGATTCATTTAATATTTCGATATTGTCAACATCAATTTCTATATAGCCTGTCGGAATATTTTTATTTACACTTTCTCTTATAATAACTTTCCCCGACGCCGTAATAACAAATTCAGTTCCGATTCCCGATGCAATTTTATACAGATCTGCCTTATCTGGTGAAATTTTTAATTGTGTGAGTCCGTATCTGTCTCTTAAATCAATAAAAAGAATTCCGCCGAGATTCCGTTTTTTCGACACCCAGCCGTTCAGAATGACAGCTTTTCCGGAATCATCCGGCAATAATTCGCCGCATGTATGCGTCCGTTTATTAAAACCCATTTAAACTTTTAATTCATTATTCATTAATAAATAAAATACCTAATTTAAATAAAATATGTTAGATACTAAATTTGACGTAAAAAAGTGTTTATAAAATAAAAGGAAAGCCGCGGCTTTCCTTTTATAATAATAATATTAAATTCTGTTTCAGAGTTTTTCAAGTTCCTGAGATGTCAGCTGATAGATATTCTCGATTCTTTCAATAATTTTCGACAGCTTCTCAGCCGACGAATTTCCGTTTAGTGATTCAAGGTTAACGCACACTTCCGCAAGTCGGTTCGCCCCGAGATTAATACTGATTCGTTTTAAATTTCCTACGGAGCGTTTAAGGTTTTCCATATCACTTTTCATAAAAGAACTGCGAATTTCTTTTATCAACTCCGGAGCAACTTCAAAATAAAGATTTATAAGATCCCTGAAACTGTTACTATCATCAAGTTCTTTAAGTCCATAAATTATATCGGCATCGAGCATCAGTGTAGTTTTAATATTATGACGCAAAACCTGTTTTTTATCTTTAGCAAGGGATCCCCATTTCTGTAATGTTCTTTCTACATCTTCAATCATCACCGGTTTACCGAGATAGTCATCCATTCCCGCATTAAGGCATTTTTCTTTATCGCCCTGCATAACATTTGCAGTCATAGCAACAATAGCCGGTCTGTCATCGCTTTTCCAGTTTTTCGCTATATATTTTGTCGTTTCAAGACCATCCAGTTCGGGCATCTGAACATCCATAAAGATTATGTCATATCTCAGTCTGCGTATTGCTTCAATCACTTCAAGTCCGTTTCCTACTACATCCACATTGTATCCGAACTGCATAAGAATTTTCACTATAAGCTTTTGATTAATTATATTGTCTTCGGCAATAAGTATTTTCAGGGGCATATCTTCCGAGAGATTTTTCCTTACCGTAATCTGATTGTCATATATTTTCCTTTTTTCTTTGCCCTGCTGTCCCGGCTCCTGACTTGCCTCAAAAGTACTGAGAATAATTTTATACAGTAAAGATTGTTTAACCGGTTTTGAAACAACTGCCGAAAAATATATTTCATATTCCGGTTTATCTTTTTCCTGAAGTCCTGCGGAACTGAGCATAATCATCGGCAATACAGTTTTATTTCTGAATTTCCTTATTTCTGCGGCTAATTCAAGCCCGTCCAGTTCCGGCATCAGCATATCAAGTATAGCCAGGTCGAAAGGATCTCCGTTAATAATCCATTTAAGCGCTTCAGAGCCGCGCCGCGTTGTTCTGGGAATCATTCCCCAGTTTTTACACTGAAGGCGCAAGATGTGCAGATTCGTTTCGTTATCATCAACTATAAGGACCCGCCGCCCTTTAAGAGCCGGCAGAGACGACTGAAGAAACACTTTCAGCGGAGTTATCTTTGATAATTTAGTTTTTATTGTAAAGTGGAATGTTGAACCTTCATTAAATTTACTTTCAACCCATATTTGTCCGCCCATAAGTTCAACGAGCCGTCTGCAGATTGCGAGTCCGAGTCCGGTGCCGCCGTATTTCCTTGTAGTTGAAGAGTCAACCTGGGTGAACGAATTGAAAATCGAATCAATTTTATTTTTCGGTATTCCTATTCCGGTATCTTTTACTGAATACTGAAGTTCCACATCCTCTCCGTCCTGGGAAAGTTTTTTTACGGATACAAGAATTTCTCCGCGCTCAGTAAACTTAATTGCGTTATTAACTAAATTAACCAAAACCTGACGAAGCCTCGTTACATCACCGATAATAAAATCAGGCACATCAGACTGAATTAAATGCAAAAGATCCAGGCGTTTTTTCACGGCTTCGGAAGTGAGAAGTCCGAAAGCGTCTTCAATACATTCTTTAATTTCAAACGGATTTTCCTCAAGGTCCATTTTTCCTGATTCAATCTTTGAAAAGTCAAGTATATCGTTGATAAGTGTAAGCAGAGTCTCACCGCTCAGACGTATTGTTTCAACGAATTCTCTTTGCTCAGGATTCAGAGTTGTCTCAAGCAGTAATCCGGTCATTCCCAGAACGCCGTTCATCGGAGTTCTGATTTCATGGCTCATAACCGCTAAAAATTCAGATTTAACCATTGCGGCTTCTTCAGCGGCTTCTTTAATCTTAATCAGTTCCTCTTCTTCTTTTTTCCTTTCGGTTATATCCGATAATATTCCGTAAAGACCGATAATTTTATTATCGTCATAAAGCATTCGTGAAAATATTTCCGACCAGATTATTGTTTCATCTTTTCGCTGTATTCTCAACTGGCATCGGAAATAGTCTTTCTCTTTTCTTAAAAGCTGTTTATAATTTTCTTCATAAGTATAGAAATCTGAAGGGACTATATAACTTGCCAGCGGGACACCGATTGTTTCCTCAAGTGAAAAACCGGTTATATCTTCCCATGCTTTATTGATATAAATAACCTTACCTTTGTCATCGGTCTGGAAAATCACCTCTTTTATATTATCCGTAAAGGTATCGAAATTTCCTTCGTTTATCAGAAAACCGTCTTTTGGTTTATATACTTCCCTTACAAGGTATGAAACTTCATCTGCCAGCTGTTCGAGGTTAAGATGGTTAAAATCTTCCATACTTCGTCCTGTAATTTCGGATAAATAAAGAAGTACTTCTCTGAGAACTAAATACAGGTATTTTTGTCTTTTAGATTCGTTTAATAAAAGCTCGTTGGATTTTTTTAAGCTGTTATTTTTATTCCTGTTTTCCTTCTCAACTTTTGTATAATGTGTGTCAATGGTTTCGAACAAATTCTGCAAATTCGCCGGAATACCGGAAAATTTCTCCGGAATCTTGATAACATTGCTAACTTCTCTAAACCATTTTATAAAAAGTTCAAAGTCATCTTCGGATTTAATTCCTAAAGATTGCTTTACCTGGTTTATTAAATTTGCGTTATTCATACTTTTGATAATAAATTATAGTATTTATACTATGATATTTTTCACAATTTTTATAAAAATCATTTTCCTGTCATAATAAACATTGAAAAATTGTCCATATTTACCATTTATATTTTTTAATCTATTCTTCATAGTAAAACTTTATGCAATAACCGTGCCAATTCCCGGTAGTATTTACTGATACTAAGCTAACATATAAGAAAAGTAAGGGATAATTGGTCAGATTTTTCTCATTTCAGACATAGTTGCAATATAAATAGTGTTCAAAGTTTCCAACAGATAATCCATATTTTCCAATTGATTATCTTTCCCCTTAAATTCTATTGTTTTACAAACAGATGCCAGTTCTTTTGCTCCGATATTCAGACTTGCTCCTTTAAGCGCGTGAGCGGCTTTGGATAAATCGTCAGGTTTATTTTCCTTAACGGCGTTTGTGATTTTTCCGTACATTTCAGGATACTGATCACAATACAGTGTTATAATTTCCTTAAAAAAGCTATCACTGCCATCGTCGTCAAGTTCCCTCAATCCATTAATAATCACAAAGTCCAGAAGATTTTCTTGTGTATATTCCATATTTTTTTATAATATGCCTCTTAATGCTGTTCTCTTTCAATTTATGTATTTATAGATTCCGGCATAAAACTTGCCGGAATGACAAATTAATATTTATATTCACGGGGGTCAATACCCAGTTTCGATATCTTCTGCCTGAGGCTGACAGGATGAAAATTTATTGCTTTGGCAGTCGCCGCAACATTACCTTTGTACAGCTTTAAATATTTTGTCAGAAAATTAATTTCAAATTCATTAATCAGTACCTCTTTGTTTTCATTATAATCAGCCGTATATTTTCTTTCTTTCGAAGCGCCTAATATTTTCCCGGGAAGAAGATCCGCCGTAATTCTGTTCCTTTCACAAAGTATGGATACACGTTCGGCAACGTTTTTCAATTCCCTGATATTTCCGGGCCACGTATAACTCAGCAAAATCTCTTTGACGTCTTTATCAACCTCCGGAACAGATTTCTTATTCAGAAGGCTGAAATCTTTTATAAACTTGCTGAAGTAAAACAGTATATCTTCCTTTCTGTCCTTAAGACTCGGAAGATGAAATTCGAAAACATTTATTCTGTAATACAGGTCTTCTCTGAATTTGCCGTCCTGTATGAGTTTTTTGATTTCCTGATTAGTAGCCGTAATTATCCTTACGTTAGTAGTCTGTATCCGTGTATCCCCTACTTTCGAAAATTCTTTTTCCTGCAGTACGCGTAACAGCTTAACCTGAATTATCGGGTCAATTTCCCCGATTTCATCAAGAAATATTGTACCGTTATCCGCAATTTCAAAATATCCTTTATGGTCTTTTATTGCTCCGGTAAATGAACCTTTCACGTGACCGAAAAGTTCGGACTCCAGAAGCTGAGGCGGTAGCGCGGCGCAGTTTAATACAATAAACTGCTGGTCTTTTCTGAGGCTGTTGTGATGAATAAATTTCGACAACACTTCTTTTCCTGTTCCGTTAGAACCCGTTATCAGCACTGTCGAATCCGTTCTCGCAACTTTGCGGGCTTCACTGAGCATATCCTGAATTTCCGAGCTTGCCGTTTCATATACGAACTCAATTTCTCCTTCACTATCAACTTTTTCGAGCCGTTGTTTTAATAACAGATTTTCATTCAGCAGGGCAATTCTTTCAAGCCCGCGCCCGATTGATAAATGAAGTTCTTCCTTATTAACGGGTTTAGTAAGATAATCAAATGCGCCTAATCTGATAGCATCAACAGCTGACCTTATTGTGGCAAAAGCAGTGATTAATATCACAATAAAATCAGGCTCGATTGATAATGCGGCTTCAGTAAGCTCAATACCGTTCATTCCCGGCATGTTAAAGTCGGTCAGAAGAATATCATACTTGAATTCCTTAATTTTTTCAACTGCCTTTTCACCGTCATTAACGGTTGTTACTGTATGCCCGGCATCCTCGAGAACTTTTCTCAGTATTGCTATCGAGGTTGCTTCATCATCAGCTACAAGTATTCTTGCCATACAATCTTATTCAATTATTAATTATAAATGTTAAATTAATTTCTTTTTTTATCACTACTTTTTCAATACCATTTTTTTTGTATCTATCACGGTTCCGTCCACTATAAGTGAATAGAAATAAACTGAACTCGAAAAAATTCCTGCATTCCAGTTTACCGAATATGAACCGGCTGTAAGATTATTATTCACAAGCGACCCTATTTCCCTGCCGAGTAAATCGAATATTTTAACCTGAACGTAACCGGATTTAGGGATACTGAAGTTCAAATTTGTTGAAGGATTGAAAGGATTCGGAAAATTCTGCTCCAATTTAAATGCATTCGGAACTTCGTTGCTGTTTTTCCTTATATCAATCGTGCCGCCTGCATCAGTCAGACGTTTAACAAAGTCCTGATAATACTGATTGGCAACCAGAGAATCATATATTATAAGTATATTTTCATCATTTCCTGATTGCGCTGCGTTTGAAAAATTGAATGAACCTGTCTCGACTATCGGATTACTCTGCCCGTCATCAGCGTCTATCAGTATATATTTGTCATGCATAAGCGCATCAAAATAATTATCAAGAAAAACTTTCGCCGGCGGATTCCACGGAGAAGTTCCTCCGATGCCTTTCATTTCCTGATAGATAGAACCTGCCGTATTGTTTGATACATCAAACACACCTCTAACCATAACCGTCGGCGGATTATATTTCGCCTTCATTCTGTTGGCGATATTAAAACGTGTAAAGCTGTAAATACAAAAATTTATTGATTTATTTGTCTGTGTATTTATCATATTCTCTATCTTGCCCGAAATATCATCTGAAGGAGAGAAATAGCATTCAACTCTTTTGCCGTTTATATTGAATAAATGCGGAGTATTATCCAGTTTAGCTGAGCCGAATTTAGCCAGCGCCAAATTGTAATTATCGTTATGCGAGCCCCACATTTCCTCAAACTCACGAGTATAAGCGTTACACAGCGATTCATCCTGTATAAGTATCACGTTTTGCACATCGTTATAGAACTGATCGTTGGTTATATTTGCCGAGCCGCCCCACAACCATTTTCGTGAATGCGCAGATGTATCTCTTCCGTCAAAAACAAAGAATTTATTATGCATTAAATCGGATGTAGTCGGTCTTTGTATTACCTGTACTCCGGCATTAATTAAATCCTGCATAAGCGCCTGTATATTCCTTGAATCATATACGATTCTGATTTTTACGCCTCTGCCAATCGCCATAATCATTCTATCCCGTAACTGAGTGAGGTCATTAAATGAATAAATTGCAAGGTCTATAGAATTCTGAGCCGAATCAACCCTTTGTAAAAGCCGTGTTAAATAATTTACGTTTCCGTTAGCCTTGTTTCCAGGGTAAGCATAGCTTGTATCAACCGGGTAGTTAAAGTAAACTTCCGTTTTTCCCGTTGAAGCCGGATGAGATGCCGTTGAAAAATATTTAGGACCAAAGACGCTGGTTCCTGAAGTATTTGCCGATACTATCTGAGCGTAATAAATTTTCCCCGGTTTAAGATTATTAAGAGTAATTGTGTGTGCAGTGGTTTGCGCCGCATTATAAACCGAATCCGTATAAACGACGGGCTGGTAAAGGGAATCTGAAATAAAGTATTTTACCTTGGTATCGCCGTTGCTCAAGGTAGTCCATGTTAATGTCACACTTGTCTGAGCAATGTTTGATTCCGCAGGTGTATTGGCAATAATAGGTCCTGCCGCCGATGATACGATGTCATTAAGATCTCTCGGCAATATCTGGTAACCGCCGAAGAAAGGCGCTGATGTTTTATACTGGCTCAGTAAAGCAGTTACCGAAAACGGATAAGGGGGAATTATTGTATTTGCAATATTAGTCGTACCGTAAATTCTTATTTCGCAGGAATCCGTTCCGCTGAAAATTCTGTAGTTAGTTCCGGAAGCGCTTACAGTCCACTGCGTTGCGGGAACGCCCGCTGTGGTCTTTACCATCGTTATGTTATTAATCTTAATCAGTCTTCCTTCGTAAGTCTCACCGGAGTCTCTCGCCTGTCTGCATGTGATAGTTATCGGACTGAACGGTCTGTTATTTGCCAGAACTGTGAACGAATCAACAGGTGTAAACTCTGTCAGTCCGCTGTACTGAACAACCTTGCCTTTAACTTTAACACTGTCTCCTCTTGAAACTCCTGCAGAGAAAGGTCCGTCATAACCGACCATGCCGCCGGTCGGATCCTGGAAATACACAAGAGGTGTCCCGAATTCCAGACTTGTTGTTACTACTCCTCTTACCCAGACAGTCTGGTTTAATAAAAGGGGTACTCCGTTCGCGTCCTGTTTTCTGATGGAATCAATAGGAATAAACTGAGAATATGCCTGAGATACGACAATAAGTACCTGAAGCAACACGATGAACAGAATTTTTTTGAAACTTAAGATTTTTTTCATTTTATTTTTTGTTTAAATTGTTGTTTTCTACTACCGATATTTCCCTGTGTTTTTTATTAATTTCATTAAACACTTAACACTTAACACTTAACACTTAACACTTAACACTTAACACTTATTTGTTATTAATTCTCTTTCCGTACTGCTTTAAAACTGAATTCAGCACGAAACTTTCAGGATCCTCGGATATTCTGCGGTTTATCTCGCTACGCAGTTTTTCCTTATCTTCATTTATACCCTTGTCTATAATAGTTCTTTGATACATAAAAGTATATGGACTTAAATACTTATATTCATATTTGGATATAAGAGTCTGAAATTTCGGTAAATTCTTAACCCATAAAAACGATTTATCATCCCAGAATAAAAGCTTCCAGTCAGGACTTTTACAGAAAAATGATATTACAGTTTTTTCCATTTCCGACGGGTCACGAACGAGATCCGGCGCAAGATATAAAGCGTAATCTATATTGTACTCTTCCAGCTTCTTTTCAAATCCCGGTCTTTTTGCAATTATGTTATTGTACTTATTGAAAATATCATCATTCAGATTTCGGCTGTCAATAAAATTCTTTCTGTCAGGAAAATTCCACACAAAGAATCCTCCCGTTCCGAAATGATTGAAAATTCTTTCACCTGTTTCGGGGATTTGGTTTTGCCTCATAAAATCGAACATCTGAACCGGAATAAAGTCCTTATTTATACCGAGACCGGAAACACGGTAATATTTAAGATATTCAAGATAGAGCTTATCACCTGAAAGGCTGTATATCAGGAAAATAATTAACAAACCGGATAAAATTTTCAATCCCGGCTTTTTATTGATAATATTTTTCAGTTCTTCACTTTTTACAGAATTTATTATAAAATCAAGTGAGACTGCTATGAAAACAAATGTTATTATAACATAATCCACTGTGAATCTCATCGCCCGAACTGAATATAATGCGAAACCAATATAAAGCAATGCCGGAAATATATCTTTCTTTTTTAGCGAATAATACAGAATGAGCAACCCGATAAAAAGCTGTCCTTTATACAGGAGTAAAACAAATCCGTCTCCTGAGGTCGAACTGAACGGAGACTTCCATTCGTTAACCGTTTCAAGCATCTTCATCTTCGTATGGTCGTACGCATAGATATATGTCTGGAGGAAATTCGGATTAATCAGCATAACCAGAGCAGAAGCGGCAAGTATAATAAACAATCTTGTAATTTCTGGTTTGCCGAGAGCGGGTATTTTGCTCCCGGAATAAGCAGAAGGTTTAAGATACTGAATCAGCTCACCCGCAAAATATATAACCATCAGAAATCCGCCGGCGATAATACCCATGTGCGTATTAGCCCACAGAAGGAAAATCAGTGGAATAAAATACAGTATTTTATGATTTTTTCTGTTAAAATATCTGTAGTTTGTTATGATAAGCAGCAGTAAAGCGAAGAATAAATACGACATAAGATGCGGTCTCGGCGTAAGTCTGTCTATAATCGAAAACGATAAAATTAACAAAAGAAATACCGAAAGTGCAAATCCTACTTTGAACCGCTGAAGTATATAATACAAAATTCCGAAAAATAAAAGAAGTATAACAGTCCTGAGAATGGAAATTCCGGTATAGCCCGATACTGAATAAACACCGTAAGTTATTACATCCCATCCCCATTCAAACGGCATCCACTGCTGTCCTTCCGTCATATAGCCGAAAATATCCGTATCCGGAACATGTCCCGTATTAACAATATATTTTCCAGTCGCAAGGTGCCAGAAAACGTCATCGTCCCCCGTAATTTTGAACGTCGTAAAATAACACAGAAACACCGCGAATAAAAAAAGAACAGCGTAATTTATGTATTTATTTTCCTGATATACAGCTTTAGAACTTATTTCAGGTTTATTTCCTTTTTTTTTTGCTGACGCCAAAGAGTAAAATTTAGTTTAAATCAGTTGATAATTTATAGCGCACGATACGGTTATTGCCGGTATCGGCAATGTATAGAACTTTATTGTAGAATGCGACTCCTTTTGGATTGATAAATTTTCCGTCGCCTGTTCCGAAACTGCCGAATGATTCTTTCATAAATTTCCCTGCGCTGTTAAACTTATATAAATAATTTCTGTAAGAATCTATTACGAATACACTCAGATTATTATCCTGTGTCACATCGTCAGGCTGTCCGAACCTTTCGCTTACTATTCCTGTTCCAGAGGAGGTAAATCTCGGGTCATAAGCGTCGCAGTATCCGGACTGCTGCGTGTAATAATAAAATCCGTCGGACTGTTTTTAACCGAGGTTATACCCGATACGTTTTCAATTGAATAGAAACTGCTTCCCGATGATTGAAAGCCGCTCAGAACAGTAACGTTTGTAACGTTATCACGTCCTCTGACCTTAATAATCGCATTACCCGGGTCTATTCCGAAGGGATCTTCGGGACCTCTGCGCGTAAGGAGATACGAATTATCGGGGAAAGTGGTCACACCGGTGAATCTTCTGAGCGAAGAACTGTTGGGAGTCGGATACATGCTGTTAATCAGTGTAATTTTATCGGCTCCGGTGATAACACCGCCGAACATAGCAGTTTTTACTCTGTACAAAACAGTTACAGTGTCACCTGTTGCAATAACTGAATCCGAGAGTATCAATAAATCAAAATTTCCGTCCTGCGCAAGTTTCCGCGGTCTGTTAACGTTCAGTTCTCCAATTCTTCCGCCTGAGATATCCATCTGTACAACAAGGTTGTTCTTAGTATCAGCAACATATACAAGCGGCTCGGCGCCCAGCATAACATCTTCCGGTCCGTTAAAACCGTTCCAAACCGGTGATTGCAGTACATATACTGTGTCATTAATAACCGGCGTTCCGTTGTTTGTTATAGGGAACTGCGCGAGATCAAGTTTTTCGCCGCAGCCATACACCGTTAAAAGTTCTAAAACGGAAATTATAACAATTAAATAATAATACTTTTTCATATAATGTTTTGCTCTTTTAATTATCGCAGAGCTTCTTTTTGTAAAGCTTTTTGTTTAGTAGGGAATAAAATATTTAATGAGAGTCTCTGCGCGAAACCAAGGTCTTTATAATTTGATATAGAATAATCTAAATTCGCTTTTGCAAATGAAACAGGAACATATACACCGGCGCCGAGTGAAAAAGATTCGGCATCAACATTAAACTTATACCCTCCCCTGAAAAAAAGAAAATCTTTAAATGCGTATTCCGCTCCAATATTCAGATATTCAGCGTTGTCATTCGGGCTATTAACCTGAATGCTGGTAGTTACCCTGTTAGTCTTTGTCAATAACGGCTCAAATGCAAAACCAATTTTAAAGAGAGTCGGAGGAGGAAATTTCTGGAAATCATTTGCCGTTCTGTCACCGATTAGTTTCACCGATCCGCTCGGTCCGACTTGCGAGCCAAAATTTGATATAACGACGGCAAAACGTGTCGTACCGAGACCTGTTCTATAGTAAGTAGCAAGGTCGCCGAGCACTGTTCGAGTTTTCAATTCACCGAGTGTTTCTTCGACATATCTTACTGTTACACCGAAAGAAAACTGCTCTGTAAACTGTCTCGCAAAACTCAGACCGACTGCAATATCGGAAAACCGGAAATAACTTCCGGTGCCTTCAGGCTGAAACTCGGTCGTTACTTTCATATCTTCGGTAGCGAGCGATGTTAAACTTAATCCTACGGCATTCTTCCCTCCGAAGTGATAAACAGCGCCGACATTTTCGAGCCGTGAATCAACAAACCACTGCGTATGTGAAAACGTAAGTCCGTTATCTTTAAAAAGAGTTAATCCTGCCGGATTGTAATGCAGTGCGGATATATCATCTACTACTGCAATAAAGGCTTCTCCCATAGCCGTACCGCGGGCTCCGTTACCGATTTTCAGGAACTGGAGTGAGGATGTGCCGGTTCGCTGTCCGCCGAGATTCGGTATCAGCTGTGAATAAACCACATTCGCTGAAAATAAATTTACCAGCAAAAGAAAAACCAGAACTTTAAATACAATTGTCATTACATTGAACATTTAACATTTAACATTTAACACTTAACACTTAACACTTTATAATTTAACGGTAAAACCGAATCTAATATTTCTCGGAACAGAATATCTCGCCGGATTATACGGATACGGGTCAAGCGGCGCCTGCAGATCGGGATACATCGGATCATTCCATGAGTTCGGAGTCGGATCTCCGGTTTCATAAGCCCTGCCGGTAACGGGATTAATAATCGCCGAGTTGCGGTTATTCAGCAGGTTTTTAATTGATAAATTAATCACAAAATCCATTCCGAATATCTTCACATATTTATCCAGGTCAAGATCCATATAAAACCAGTTTTCTCCCACATTGCCGTTGAGATTGTCGTAGTCCGGAGTATATTCCGGGCGTCCGTTTTCGAGATATCCCGTGAGAATCTGAGGTGTATATCGTTTACCGGACTGGTAGAATATCCTTGTTTTCAGGTTCAAATCATCCAGTATATTCCTGGCAAATCCGAAGATTCCTCTGCCTTTCTCGGCTCTGAAGAACAGGTTAGCGCTTATTGTAACGGGTCTGTCCCAGCTTAAAAAGTTTTCGGAAATAGTTTCCTGCAGTCCTCTTGAAACGACGAGGTATCCCTGATCGGAAGATGAACTCTTTCCCGTCGCAACGGAATAAGTAAAGTTAAACCTGCCGTTAAACCAGCCGCCCAAACGCTTCTTATATTCCACTTCGACACCTCTTGTCCGGGCGTAATCCTGATTGAAGTAACTGATAAATGATTGTCCGATATAGCGCCCGCTGTTGACAATTATACTTTTTGTGGAAACATAATCGTAAATATTCTTATAATAAGCTGTTACTGTCAGCACATCGTCATTCGTGAACTGATTGCGGATACCGAGCTCATACGAAACCGTCGTTTCGGGGTCAAGGTCGGGATTCCCGAATTTTTGAAAAGTTGATGCGGCTGTTTGCGGGTTCAGCTTAGCGTAAACGAACTGAGGTTTAGGTCTTTTATTAAACTGTCCGTATGAGAAAAATAAAGTCTGATTATTGGTTATCGGATGCGATATACCGAGTCTGGGAGATATTCTGCCTTTCCACCTACGTCCGAAAAGACTGTATGTATCGTTTTCGTATGCAATGCGGGTTTCATCGGGAATAGTAACTACTGCCGGATTATTTACCGCATCATCCACGAATTTTCCGGGGAACCAGTAATCGAACCGTAGTCCGTAATTCAATATCATTCCTTTGAACTGAAGTGAATGTTGTATGTATGCATCTCCGAAAGCCGGATAGACTTTATAAACGTCATTATTCAGTCCCATGGGTTTAATCCACGGCTCATATATGTCAATAAGCTGCATTTCCTGAAAACTGGTTTCAATTCCGGCTTTAAGCTTGCTGTTGGGAGTGAAATTATTTGTAATATCGGCTTTTGCGGTATATTCAATAACATAGTGGTCATGCCATGTATATGGATTTCCCACATCATAAAAACCGTTACCGGGGACAATACCTGTTCTCAATGAATCAATCGGATAATACTGGAACGGCGGTTTAACAATATCAAACGGTTCAGAATACTGATCCCAGTTTGTTCCGTTAGCGTCAACCCGTAAATTTGAATAAAATCTCGAGAGTTTTATCTCATAATAAGTCTTAGGACTTGTTGTATGAGTCCAGGTCAGAGTATGGAACATCGAATTTGAAGTATATGTATTTGCGTTATCGAGGACTTCCTGAAACTGATATTGGTATCCGGGTGAAGGCTCTACATATTCCAAATTTGACTGCAATGACGTTGAATTCTGGTTAATTGCAACCGATTGATTAAAAGAATATGATAATTTCATTTGGGGAGTAAACTTCCAGGTAAGCTTCCCAAGCCAGTACCAGTTATTATCCTGTCTCGGCGCAAATTGCGTCCCGCCGAACGTAGAGGAATAAAGTTGTTTTGCCTTATATCCTGTCTGGTTCACGTAAAACCCGTCTGAAAGACCCATGAAAAAATTTCCAAAAAAAGTAATTTCCCCCGGTGGTCTGATCTTAAACGCCGGCAGAATATATTTTGTTATGGGTTCAGGTCCGCTTAAATTAAATTCTACTAAATCAGTATTAAAACTCGTCCCTGAGTTTTTATCAATTCCGATATTATCACGGGTATATGATACAAAGAAATTATACTCATTAAATCTGCCTTCTTTTGTCCTTGCATTAATAACACCGCTTGTTGCCTGCCCGTATTCAGCATTAAAACCACCGGTAATAATTTCAACTTCTTCAAGGGAATTAGCCGACAGCTGAAGACCGAATCCTGTACCTGAAAGCGGGTCCTGCACGGAAACACCGTCGAGCAATAGTGAATTTTCATATCCCCTGCCGCCGCGTATATATATTTCATTATCATCTTTTACAACACCTGCCTGCTGTTCGACAATATCCGTAATGTTTTTCACCGATGTTTTATCAATGTCATCGCTCGAAAGTATATGAGCGCTTGAAGTCTGCTCGATATCAAGCAAAGGTCTGTCGCCGACTACAACAATTTCCTGGTCAACCGTAAATGAAGTTATTACAAGCGTAATGTTAAGCTCACGCTTTTCGCTTTCTGCTACCTTTATATTCGTATATTCGACTGTCTTAAATCCGACGTACGAAACCTGCACTGTGTAAATGCCTTTTGCAACATTTTCAACCAGGTATTTCCCGTCCATATCCGTTACGGCTCCGAGATAAGTACTCTTGAGCTTGATAGTAACCCCTTCCAGCGGAGAGCCGGCAGAATCTTTAACGATACCGTACAGCGAACCAGGGGCTTCCTGTGCCTGTAAAAAATAGTCCGGCGTACCGGCAAATAATAACAAAATCAGCAGTAAAATATTTTTCATATATTATTTATATTAAAACTTTAACACTTAACACTTAACACTTAACACTTAACACTTAACACTTAACACTTAACACTTAATTATATCCGAATTCATTTACAATAATTTTTCTCAATAGCGCTTTGGAACTCAAAGGATTTCCGTTCATAAAGTAAACCTGAACTGCCATCAGAATTATGTTCGGGTTGTTCTGAACATTTTTAATCATCATTACCGGTCCGCCTGATGAATCAATACACGGAGAACCTGTGGACGGCAGGCGGTAAATCACCGGTATAGAAGAATTTACTTTCAAACCGCGCACTGCCTGAACAAGAATGCTTGTAGACAGAACCGGATATGTATTGTCAATATTGACAAATGTCACATTGCTGAGAAAAGGTGTGGAGCAGGAAGATATACTGTCAATAGGAGCGAAATTTATCATTGAACCCTCAGTCGGAGTATAGTTGGGAAAACCCGTCGTAAAGAATACTTTTCCGCCGTATTGAGTATAGAACGGAAGGCTTCTTTGAGCGAGGTCGAAGTTGGCATTGTCCGTCGTATTGTTCCCGCGACCCGAACTCCAAATAACAATATTAAATAATTTCAATGTTTCGATAAACATCGGATTAACAATTTTTGGTATGAATTTCCCGTTACCCGACCTCAAATCAAGTGTATCATATTTCACCGTATCCATTGAGCTGTTGAAATATCCCATTGCAATCCCCATATCCTGTATAGGCATATCCTTTATAATAAGGACTTTCGCATTCACCTTTCTGACAAAGAAGTACTTTGTCGAATCAGACGGCATTCTCACTATTTTGCTGTATGCGCCGGCATTATCCTGCACCCGCATATAAATGCTGTTATTCGAGTTGAGTACCAGTCCACTGTCCTTTGTAAGCGTCATAACAGTCGAGGACCCTGATATCGGATTGAAATGATTTGTGTCGTTAAGCGACCAGTAAAAATTTCTTAATGTTGCATTTCCGTCAGGATCGGTTGCGGTAAACTGAACCGTTGCCACAGGAAATATTGAATCAGGCAGGGCTGTCGCCTGATTAAATTGCATTGAGGGAGCTGAGTTTATAGTGGGATATAAATTCGATGCCGGAGTCGGGTCAGCCAGTCCTTTATCGTCCACAGCAGATACATAAAAACGGAATGTAGTATCGTTTCCGTTCATCTGCAATATAAACGTGCTGTCGTTTTTTGTCGTGTATGACCAATCCGAAACGGGTTTAGTTGAATCAAAAGAAAATCTGAAACCCACTACAAATCCGTCAGGGTCATCTCCCCACCATGCAATTTTTCTTAACGTTGAACCCGGTGAAATTATACTGTCGGGAAATAAAGACAAATGCGTATCCGGCGGCATATTGCCTAAATTTCCCGTAACCGGATCACTGCAGGAGTTAAACAGAAAAAATAACAATAGAACCGGGTATAAGTAATTATACTTTTTCATAAAATTTTTAATGTGATAAAACTTAACACTTAACACTTAACACTTAACACTTAACACTTAACACTTAACACTTAACATATCTATTTTACTAAAATCATCCGTTTTGTGTCTGTGAATTTCGATCCGTCTGTTCCTTCGGCTGATAACCTGTAGAAATAGACTCCGCTCGCATAAGCTGATGCGTTCCAGTCCACAATATAACTTCCTTGTGTAAGGCGGTTATTTACCAGCTGTGCAATTTCCCTGCCGAGCATGTCATATACGTTAAGTTTCACAAAACTCATCGCCGGAACGGAAAATTTTATATTCGTAACGGGATTGAACGGATTAGGATAATTTTGCGCAAGCGAATAAGATTTAACGATTTCTTCGTCGTGCCGGATTCCTATCGGAATAACGGAGCCGAAGTCCGAATTTCTTCTCGGGACAATTTTATAGTTGCCGAATGAATAA